>CAZJOE010000011.1:0-12718 GCA_964547555.1 uncultured Elusimicrobia bacterium
ACCATGATTCTCAGGTGGCTGGAGCCGGTGTCTTTGAGACGCTCCGCCGCGTCAACAGCCAGAGAAGATGCGGTGTCAAAACCAAAGGTGAAGTCGGTTCCGGAGAGATCGTTGTCCATGGTTTTGGGGACGCCGACGGTATTCACTTTGTGTTCTTCGTAAAGACGCGTGGCCACGCCCAGCGTGTCTTCGCCGCCCAAAGCAATCAAAGCATCGATTTTAAATTTCTTCAGGTTGTCCAAACACTTCTGGACCGCGCCTTCCTTTTTGAAAGGATTGGTGCGCGAACTTTTAAGGATGGTACCGCCCAACTTGGCGATGTCTTGAACATCTTCAAGAACCAGCGAACGAGTTTTCCCTTCCACCAAACCACGCCAGCCTTCGAGGAAGGCCGTGAAGGTGTAGCCATGATCCAAACCGCGCATGACCGCTCCGCGAATGGCGGGATTAAGTCCGGGGCAGTCGCCGCCGCCTGTGAGAATTCCGATGTTCTTCGACATAGACGGTTCCTTAGGCGATGGTAACTTTAGGCGAGAGGTAAACGTCTTGAATGGTGTTCAAGAGCTTCACGCCTTCGGCCATCGGACGTTGGAAAGCTTTCCGTCCGGAGATGAGTCCCATTCCACCGGCGCGCTTGTTGATGACGGCCGTCTTCACCGCTTCGGCGAAGTCGTTGTCTCCGGAGGCGCCTCCGGAATTGATCAAGCCCGCGCGACCCATGTAGCAATTGGCAACCTGATAGCGGGTAAGATCGATCGGATGGTCCGAAGAAAGGTCCGAGTAAACTTTTTTATGCGTTTTACCGAAGCCCGGAATGGCATTGTAGCCGCCGTTATTTTCCGGCAATTTTTGTTTGATGATGTCGGCTTCAATGGTGACGCCCAAGTGATTGGCTTGACCGGTCAAGTCGGCAGAAACGTGATAATCTTTTTCTTTGGTTTTGAACGCACTGCTGCGCGTGTAGCACCAGAGAATCGTGGTCATTCCAAGTTCGTGAGCGTGTTGGAACGCTTGGCTCACTTCCCAGATTTGACGACGGGATTCCGGCGAACCGAAATAAATCGTCGCGCCGATTGCCACCGCGCCCATGTCAAAGGCTTGCTTTACGCTGCCGTACATGGTCTGGTCATAGGTGTTTGGGTAAGAGAGGATTTCGTTGTGGTTGATCTTCAAGATAAAAGGGATCTTATGTGCGTACTTTCTGGAAAGAGATCCCAAAACACCGAGCGTGGAAGCCACCGCATTACATCCGCCTTCGATGGCAAGCTTTACGATATTTTCTGGATCAAAATAAACCGGGTTCGGCGCAAAGGACGCGCCGGCCGAATGTTCGATGCCTTGATCGACGGGAAGAATGGAAAGGTATCCGGTGCCGCGGAGACGTCCATTGTCAAAAAGAGCCTGAAGGCTTTTTAAAACCGGCGTGGGGCGATCCGAGAGAGAATAAATTCTTTCCACATAATCGGCTCCGGGAAGGTGGATGGTTTCTTTGGGAATGGTTTTGCATTTGTGATCGAGAAGAGATTTGGCGTCTGCTCCCAATAATGAATCAATATCAACGGACATCGTAAGGTTCTCCTTGAAGTTTTAATTAAATTAAGAGGATTTTTTCTTCTTAGTTTGGCGGGAAGAAGCGGTTTTCTTTTCTTGCCAAGCACCGATACTACGATATTTCTCATATCTGTTTCTAAGCAATTTTTCGAGCGGCATTTCGATAAGAAGTTTCAACTGCTTCAACAAAGAGGCTTTGAGATTGACGGCCGTAATGTCCGGATCTTTATGAGCACCCCCGAGCGGTTCAGGAATAATCTCATCAATAATATTCATCTCTTTTAAATCGGGCGCTGAAATCTTAAGCGCGCTCGCCGCCAACTGAGCTTTGGTGGCATCGTGAAATAAAATGGCCGCGCAGCCTTCCGGTGAAATCACCGAATACCAAGCGTTCTCGAGCATCAAAATTGTATCTCCCACGCCGATCGCAAGCGCTCCGCCAGAACCCCCTTCTGCCAACACCGTCACCACAATGGGCACTTTGAGGCCGGCCATTTCTCTTAAGTTTCTGGCAATGGCTTCCGCTTGACCGCGTTCTTCCGCTCCGATGCCGGGATAAGCGCCGGCCGTGTCGATGAAACAGAGTACCGGCAAATTAAATTGTTCGGCCGTTTTCATAAGGCGCAAAGCTTTACGATATCCTTCCGGATGAGGCATACCGAAATTTCTCTCCATCGATTCAGAAAGGGTGCGGCCTTTTCTATGGCCAAGAACCATCACTGAAATTCCCTCGATCATCGCCAAACCACCAATGAGGGCTTGGTCGTCGGAGAAAGCGCGATCGCCATGGAGCTCCATGAAGTCATTAAAAATACGGGGAATGTAATCGGCGAGGAAGGGGCGTTTGGGATGGCGGGCAATTTGAACACGCTGCCAGGCGGTCAAGTTCGAATAAAGTTTTTCCTTCATGGATTCACACTTGGCTTGAAGAGATTTTAATTCTTCGGAGCTTTGTTTGTCGCCACTTGAAACTTTTGCTTCGACTTCTCGAATGCGGGTTTCCAGATCAGCCACCGGCTGTTCAAAATCCAAAATAGGTTCGTTTTCCATAGTTACGGCCGCCATAGGGGAACGGGAATTAAAATGTTCCCGTATACGTCAGGCGAACAATGCGTTCCGTTTCACGGTCGCTGCTCGAAGGAAACTTCGGAATGTCTCGACCCACCAAGTCTACGGTGAAAACAGGGGTGATAAAATATTTGAGACCGAAATTAATGCGGCGTTCATCCGAATCCGTGGCATGGTCCCACTCCGCCATCAGACCCACGATTTGTTCGTAGGTATAAGACCAACCCAAAAATCCACGCGTGGAATGGCCTTTATCAAAATCAAATCGGTTCACACCCAGATTCAAGATCATGTTGGGAACCAAAATCTCCATAGTGGTGACGATGAAAAATCCTTTCTCTCTTTGCTCATATTCATCCAAGGCCTTGTTCCAAACATAACCCTGCCCATCGTAACCGATCGCGAAAGCGGGAAGAATTCCTTTTCCATCAAAGAACCTGAATTTTAAGTTTAAGGTGGGCTTGTTGAGGCGGCTGTCACCGGTGCCGATAACATTTTCGCCATCGAGGCCAAAGCCTAGGTTGATTCGGGGAAAGATTCCAAAAATGGTTTTATTTTGAAGGTTTCCGTCTTTTCCAAATCTGAATCCGATGTGGTATCCGTAGTGGTCGGTTACTTCAGCGGTAGGGGTATCAATCACTTCAATAGACCGGTACCGCCAAACGGCGGGGTCTTCGGCGAAAGCGACGCCGGAAGCGAAGCTTCCTATAAACAAAGCTGTCATGATGGTCAGACTTTTATTCAATTTCATTATTTTCCCTTTGGTTTTTTCGCTGCTGTGTGGGAGATTGCGGGTGGGAAGTGCAGCGATCATACACCATTTAACCCAATCGGGTCAATGTCCTAAACAATTGATAGCTACACTTTTTCGTCCTTATTTCTTGCTCGCAGCCAATGCTTTAACCACGTCGAGGAGCTCAGAAATTTCAAACGGCTTGGAAAGAAAAGCGGTCGCCCCGGATCCTTTGATGGCGGCTTGGTCCTGGCCAAAATCCCTTGATGTCAAAAGAAGAATCGGAGGCGATTTGGGATCCTGAGAAACTTCCTGAGCGACATGATACCCGTCCATATGCGGCATCATCACATCCAAAACGATCAAATCGAAGGGTTGGCTCTGGGCCAGGGTCAAGGCTTTCTTGCCATCCGTGGCGGTCGTCACCTGATAGCCGGCGGCCTCCAAACTAAAACGGAGAAGTTCAAGAAGTTCGGCTTCATCATCCGCGATTAAAACGTTGGCCACATTGTCTCCTATTTACTTTTTCCAAACGACCACGAATCGGCGCCCAAGACTTTTTCTACTTCCGCGATCAAATCCGAGGAGGGTTTGACCCCGGTCCGCGTTTCCAGAACATAAGGACCATTGGCGACACTGGGCAACACCAAACTCACTCGGCAAGGACCGGGGAATTGTCCAAAAATTTTCTGCAGCCGCCCCATCGTGGCTTCGCCCATGAGATCCGGCTTCACGGACAAGGTGAGTGATCTTACAAACCGCTCGCGAGCTGCGGCAAATGAAATGATTTCTCCCGCGATGAAACCTTTGCCCATGTCCGACATTTCAATCTTCCCTTTGACCGCCACAACCGAGCCTTGCGTGAGAAGAGCATTCACGTCCGGCGTTAAAAGTTTTGGGAAAACAGTAACGTCTGTTTCGCCTTCCAAATCTTCCAAAACAAATCGCGCCATCAAATTTCCATTCTTGGTGGTCATGCGGCGGATGGACAAAATATGTCCCGCCACACGAACGATTCCTGAATCCGGCATGCGGCCCAAGGTGGTCGTCGTATAACAGGACATCTCTTCTTTGAACCGCGAAAGCGGATGGCCGGAAATATAAAGACCTAGCACTTCTTTTTCAAATCCCAAGAGTTCTGCTTCCGTCCATTCCGCGACAGGCGCGGCGGCCTTGGTACGGACTTTGGTGATCGCTTTGATTTCACTTTCGCCAAACAAGGATTGCTTGGCGAAATCGGCGTTTTCTTTAAGCTTGGCGCCCGCTTCGAGCGCGCCTTCTACTTGTTCGAGGAGAACCGGCCGCTTCTTAGCGGGCGGACCTTCCATTAATGAATCAAAAGCTCCGGCTTTAATTAAAGACTCAACCGTCCTTTTGTTGGTAAGGCGTGTGTCGACGCGCGAACAAAAATCCGCGATGGAGGTAAAGGTCCCTTCTGCTTCCCGTGCTTTCACAATGGATTCAACAGCGCCGTCACCGACGTTTTTAATAGCCAGTAAACCAAACCGAATTGAAGAAGACTCCGCGCTCACCGGACTCTCGATGATAAAGGTGCTGGTCGATTTTTGAATGTCGGGTGGCAGCACTTGGATTTTCATGTCTTTGCAATCGCCGAGATAACCAACGAGTTTGGATTCCACTTCTTTGGACGCCATCGTGGAACGTCCGATTTCGCTCGTGCACAAAGCCGCCATGTATTCGACGGGAAAATTGGCCTTGATGTAGGCCGTCTGATAAGAGACGAGACCGTAAGCAGAAGCGTGGCTCTTATTAAATCCATATCCGCCAAAGTGAACCATCAAGTCGAAGATGGCATTGGCAAGCTTGATGGTAATATTGTTCTTCGCGCAACCTTCAATAAAACCGGCTCTCTGCTTTTCCAACTCTTCCATGATCTTCTTGCCCATGGCTTTACGAAGCCCATCGGCTTGCCCCGGGGTGAACCCAGCGAGCGCCCGAGAAATTTGCATGACCTGTTCTTGATAAACAATAACGCCATGGGTTTCTTCCAGGATCGATTTCATCAACGGATGGTCGTATTTAATTTTAGAGGGGTCGTTCCGGCGGGCCACGAACTCGTCCAACATCCCTGAGCCCATCGGACCCGGACGATACAAGGAAATCAAAGCGGTGATATCGGAAAGTGTTTGGGGACGGAGTTTGCGCAGCAAGTCTCGCATGCCGCCTGATTCGAGCTGGAACACGCCGGACGTGTCCGCGCGCCCCAAAAGTTCATAGGTCTTTTTATCATCAACAAGAATTTTTTCGATATCGAAATCAGGTTGGTGACGCTTTCGAACGCGGTCGACCGCTTCACGAATCACGGTGAGCGTTCGAAGGCCGAGAAAGTCAACTTTAAGCAACCCTAGTTTCCCCAGCATTTCTCCGTCGAACTGGGTCGTGATAATGTCTTTGTTATTTTTAGAAAGGGGAACGTAGGCGGTAATGTCTCCGGCCGCAATCACGGTTCCCGCCGCGTGAACGCCGGTGTGACGTTTGAGCCCTTCCAATTTTTTGGCCAAATCGATGAGGCGCTTTACTTCGGGATCAGCCTTATAGAGATCTTTCAGTTCTTTCACGCTCGACATCGCTTGGTCGATGGTGATGCCCAATTCACGAGGAATCAAATCGGTGATCTTATTCACCTGAGGAAGCGGCATATCGAGCACGCGGCCCACGTCTCGCATCACCCCCCGCGCCAGCATGGATCCGAACGTAATAATTTGAGCGACGCAGTTTTCCCCGTATTTTTGTTTCACATATTGAATGACCTGGTCGCGGCCATCATCGGAAAAGTCGATATCAAGGTCGGGCATGCTGCGTCGATCGGGATTTAAGAACCGCTCGAAGAGAAGTCCGTTTTCAATGGGATCGATGCTGGTGATCTCTAGCGAGTACGCCACCAAACTGCCGGCTCCGCTTCCGCGGCCTGGGCCGACGGGGATTCCATTTTTTCTCGCGTAAGCGATAAAGTCCCACACAATAAGAAAGTAAGGAGAAAAGCCCATTTTCGCGATGACGCCCAATTCCATTTCAAGCCGCTGTTTGTAAACGTCGTTGCTGTGCCCTTTCTTTTTTTCGAGCCCTTTCAGACAAAGTTTTTTCAAATAAGTTTCTGGCGATTCTCCGGCCGGCACTTCGTAGCGAGGGAGCAGCAACTGATCAAAATCAATTTTAAAGTTACAGCTTTCGGCAATTTGAAGAGTGGAGGTCAAGGCCTGAGGGAGTTCCGCGAACTGCTTCACCATTTCTTCGGGAGATTTGTAATAAAACTCAGGGGCCCCGTATTTGAGGCGTTTCTCATCTGTTAATTTTTTCCCTGTTCCGATACACAAGAGAACGTCGTGCGCCAAGGAATCTTCTTTTTTAAAGTAATGGCAGTCATTGGTGGCCACGAGTTGCGTATCCGTTTTATTTCCCAACGCCACCAACAGGGGATTGACCGATTGTTGAGCGGCCAATCCATGGTCCATCACTTCCAGGAAGAAATTTTCTTTACCGAAGATATTTTTATACTCGGCCAAAAGACGGTTGGCTTCCGCGTCATTTCCCAATCTGAGCGCGGTGGGAATTTCCCCTTTCAAACATCCTGAAAAGCCCGTTATTCCTTTCGAATATTTCGCGAGAATTTCTTTATCAATCCGGGGCTTGTAATGAAAACCCTCCAGGTACGCCAGGGTCGAGAGTTTTAAAAGGTTGTCGTAACCTTCGCGGTCGCGAGCGATGAGGGTGATGTGAGAAGACGCTTCGCCAATGCGTCCTTCTTTATCCATGCGAGAGGCCGGCGCCATGTAGGCTTCCATGCCAATGATGGGTTTGATCCCCGCATCATGGCACGCTCTATAAAACTCGAGAGCGCCAAATAAATTTCCATGATCGGTCAAAGCAAGAGAGGTGTATCCCATTTGGGCCATGGTGAGTAGAAACTCGGAAGGGCGCCCTTTGGCGTCCGTAATCGGCGCGGCGCCGTCCAAGAGGCTGTACTCGGAGTGATTGTGAAGATGAACAAAAGGAACCGTTTTCTTGGTCATAAATTAAAGGTGCACTTTGTTGGTGGCGTTCATGGCTTTGTCCATTCCCAATTCGAATAAAATTTTCATTCCTTCGATCGCCGACTGAAACAATTGGGGTATTTTTTCATCTTCTATTTTAGAAAATCGTTCCAAAACGAAATCAGCCGGATCCACGCCGCCCGGTACCGGGCCCACGCCAAAACGCAATCGGGGAAATTCTTCGGTCTGCAAGCTTTCAATAATGGAATTGAGTCCATTTTGCCCGCCGGAAGATCCCTTCGAGCGAAGCCGCAAAGATCCAAACGGAATCATGAAATCATCAACCGCGACCAAAACTTCGTGGGGCGCGATTTGATTTTTTTCCATGACAGACTTAAGGGCCGGACCGGATTCATTCATGAAGGAATTGAGTCGAACACACAGCAAAGGTTGATCGGGGGTGATATTAAAAAAAACCGGCAAACGGAAAAATTCCGCCTGCCGGCTTTGATCAAAATGACTTTTGGTTTCGTTTAAAAGGTGGTCAATGAACCGCCGCCCAATATTGTGCCGCGTCTGTGTGTATTTGTCCGTCGGGTTTCCAAGCCCAACCAAAAGACGCGGCGCGTTTTGCAAGACAGCTCCTTAAACAGAAGGTTACTTCGACTTCTTCTTGTCCCCTTCGGCGGCGGCCGGAGCGGCTCCTGCGGCGGGGGCAACCCCTTCTTCGTCTTTCTTGCCCTTAGCAATAACTTCAGGCTGGGCCGGGGCCCCTGCGACCGCTTCAGCTCCTGGTTTCGGCGCTTCTTCTTCAATCTTCGGAGAGACGATGGTGACGATGATGTGGTCGCCGGTGGTGATGAATTCAACACCTTGGGGCGGGGTTAAATCTTGGACCTTGATACTGTGGTGGAGTTCGAGTTTGGAAATATCCACGTTGATGACGGTCGGGATGTCGTCCGGTAAACATTTGATACGAACTTCACGCTGAATGTATTGAAGGATCCCTTGAGAAACTTTAACGCCCGGGGCTTCGCCTTGCGTATGAACGGGAACGGTGACTTCCAGTTTTTCTTTGATGTTAATTCTTTGGAAATCCACGTGAATGGCTTTTCTGGTGAAGATGTCCCGCTGAACTTCTTTGATGACGGTCAAATCTTTTTTGGACCCGAGCTTCACTGTGAACAAAGCGTTGGTTCCGGCGTCCGTGTGCGTGGCTTTGTTGAAGGCCTTGGCATCAATCGTAATTTTAACGGAATCCCCATGCCCATAAAGAACGCCAGGAATCTGACCGGCTTTGCGCAATTGGTTAACGTTAAGCGCCTTGGGATCAATAACCCGGGGAACCACTTCTAATTCAATTTTCTGCATACCACTCCTCCACCTTTCTTTTAATTAAATAACGCGCTGACGCTTTTGGCGCCATGGATGCGTTCGATGGCTTCTCCCAATAAGGGCGCCACTGTCAAAACTTTTATCTTGCTGCATTTCTTTCCGTTGAGAGCGATGCTGTCGGTAATGATCAACTCTTTGATCACGGAATTTTCAATCCGCTCAATCGCGGGGCCGGCCAACACGCCATGCGCGCAGGCCGCGTAAATATCTTTGGCACCGGCTTGCTTCAAACCTTGACACGCTTTGACCAAAGTTCCCGCCGTGTCCACCATGTCATCCACGAGCAAACAATTCCGCCCTTTCACTTCTCCGACCACATGAAAAACATCCGCATCGGTGGGCGAGGTGCGCCGTTTGTCGATGATGGCCAATCCAAAATTAAGGCGTCTGGCAAAGGCCCGCGCCCGTTCCACACCGCCGGCATCCGGCGACACGACCACGACATCTTTAAATTTACTCTGCTTAAAATATTTGATGAAAACCGGCCGTGTGTAAAGATGATCCACCGGGATATCGAAAAATCCTTGAATCTGCGCCGCGTGCAAGTCCATGCACAAAACGCGGTTGGCGCCCGCGGTCGTGATTAAATTGGAAACCAATTTAGACGAAATCGGCACGCGAGGCTGGGCCTTTCTGTCTTGCCGGCTGTATCCGAAATAGGGAATCACCGGGGTGATGCGGGAAGCGCTGGCCCTGCGAAGAGCATCCATAATGAGCAGCAGCTCCATCAAATTGTCGTTAGAAGGTTCGCTGGTCGGCTGCAAAATAAAACAATCGGTGCCGCGGACGTTTTCCAAAATCTTGATTTCAATTTCGCCGTCAGGAAACCGTCCGACATAAGCTTTTCCTAAATGAATCCCCATGTGTCTGGCCACAGCTTTGGCCAGGGCGGGGTTGGCGTTTCCGGTAAAAAGTTTTAGTTGGTCCACGAGCTTATTTGCGTCCTTTCTTAAATTTTTTCTTCGCCCAATCTTTCTTTACACGTGTTTTCGCCCGCTCGACGGCAAGCGCCCAAGCCGGCACGTCTTCACTAAGGCTGGACCCCGCTCCGACAACAGCATGCGCTCCGACTGTGATCGGCGCGATAAGGTTGACATTGGAACCGATGAACGCTTGATCCTGAATGAAGGTGGGAGACTTCCTAATCCCGTCGTAGTTACAGGTGATTGTGCCGGCGCCGATATTAACATTTTTTCCCAAAGTTGCATCACCCAAATAAGAGAGGTGGCTGACCTTGGATCCCTGGCCGATTTTGGCGTTTTTGACCTCGGAAAAGTTACCCAAATGCACGTTCGGACCCAAAATACTGTTGGGACGGACGCGGGAATAAGGGCCCACCTGGGCACCGACCTTGATAATGGAGGAATCTGAAAAACTGCATTTAAAAGTCACCTTGTTTTCGATTTGGGTGTCTTTGATATAGGCCCAGGGCCCGATTTCGCAACCGGAGCCGATTTTGGAATCGCCGGTAATAAAACTCTGCGGCCAGATCACGGTGTCCGGCAGGATTTTGACCGACTCATCGATATAGGTTGAAGCGGGATCAATAATGGTCACGCCCCTGTCCATGAGGGATCCCAACGTTCGGCGGTTTAAAGCCGCCCAGATTTTGGCCAAATCGGCTTTGGAATTAACGCCCCAGCCTTCAGAAGAATCTTCACAAACGGCAGCCCCAACACGGGTGCCGCGAGCGTTTAAAATTTCTAAAACGTCGGTTAAGTAAAATTCTTTTTTGGCATTGGCGGCTTTGAGTTTGGGGAGAGCATGGGCCAGCGCCTTGGCGTCAAAACAATAAGTGCCGATGTTGATTTCATGAATACGTTTTTCTTCGGGGCGGGCGTCCAACTCTTCGACGATTTTTAAAACTCTGCCGTCCAAAGCGCGCTTGATGCGTCCATAACCGGCGGGCGTTTCTACATGGGCAGACAGAACGGTAGCGGAATTTCCATCCCGCTTATGAACACTTAAAAGGTTTTTAAATGTGGTCGAGGTAAGAAGTGGCGTGTCACCGCACGTGACGAGCACCACACCCTTTTGTTTTTTGATCCACGACAGCGCTTGTTTGACGGCGCCGCCCGAACCATTCAAAACAGATTGTTTAAAAAATTTAAGAGAGGCGCGGGTTAATGAAAGAGAAGATTTGACCCTGTCAGCCTGATGTCCGACGATAACGGCGGTGGAAGCGGGTTTTAAAGCTTGAGTGGAGCGGACCACGCGTTCAATCATCGACGTGGGCCCGACTTTGTGAAGGACTTTGGGAAGAGACGACCGCATGCGGGTGCCTTTTCCAGCAGCCAGAATTAAGATGGAGAGGGACGGCATAAAACTTTAAAGGACTTTCAGGCCAATCGGCCCCGCCAATTCTGGGACGGTTTCATTCTTTTTTTCCGCGTTTCGAATGGCGTCTAAAATGAGTTTGTGAAGATTGTCCAATTTCGTGCGAAAGGAAATTTTGAGTCCCTCGCTGATCAGGCCTTGGCGGGCCGCAACGTCCAACAACCCTGAGCATTCCTGGGTCGCTTCGCGCGCTTTCCAATAGAAATCCCGGCGTTCCTCATCTTTCCAGTGGCCATGGGCTTCTGCGACATGGGTGGAAATGGAGGCCGCCGCCTTGTTGAGTCGGTCCGTAAAATAATTGGTTGACCGTGGAAATGATTCCGCCGCCAACTCCACGACGGCCGCAAATCCCGCCGCGGTGCTATATAGATTTAAGTCTTCGAAGACGTACATGTTTTATTTTTTCTGCTCGGGTCCAAGTTTTAATTTTTGCTTCTTTCTTCATCGCCATACTCCGCGTCCGGCTTGTTTCAAACCAAACCAACGAAACTGGCAGGCGAGACCGCGTATACCGCGCGCCTTTGCCCAAATTGTGACAAGAAACCCGCCGCTTCAAATCGCGGGCATAGCCAGTGTAGAGCGATCCGTCTTTGCATCTCACGATGTAGGTGAACCATAGTTTCATTTCGATCTGCCTGCAGTGAGCGAGCGTCATTTGCGAGTCGAACTGGGGCGGAAGGATTCGAACCTTCGAATGCTGGCTCCAAAGGCCAGTGCCTTACCGCTTGGCGACGCCCCAAAAGAGGCGTGATCCTATCAAAAATGAACCAAAAACACGTCCCAGGGTTTTTTGGAGAGGCGTGCTTTGACTCGGGCGCCGGCGGTTTTGCTTGGGACCAGGCCAAAAACGGACGAACCGGAACCCGACATCAGCACCGGGCCACATCCCAGTTGACGCAGTGCATGGGACACTTTTCCAACAGCGGGAAAGTGTTTAAAAATTTCCGGTTCGAAAGAATTAAAAAACTGAGCGCCCGATTTCATTTTTGATTTGGAGGAACTTCGGTCCAATAAGTTATACGCCAAGGGAGTTGAGACATGAACGCGAGGATAAACCAGAATCATCCACCGTTGGGCGACAGAAGGACGAAAGGAAAGGTTCTCCCCCCGGCCTTTTCCAAGCGCCCGCCCGCCTTTTAAGAAAAAAGGAACATCCGATCCCAACTGACAGGCCAGATCATGAAGAAGAGCCGGAACTGATTTTCGGTAGACAGTCGGTTTCCGCCGGGTCCAAAGAATCCATCCGCCCCACAACGCGGCGGCGGCATCGGAGGACCCTCCGCCCAATCCCGCGCCCAAGGGAATTTTCTTGGTGAGGCGGACCTCCATCCCTTCTTTAATTCCCAGAGAATCTTTCAACAAACTTAAAGCGCGTGTAATCAAATTGTTTTTCCCGGCCGTTACGGAACGCCCGGCGACGCGAAGTTTTATCCCAGGGTTTTTGGTGAGACGGAACTTCAACGTATCGTGAAGGGATATTTCTTGGAAGAGGGTTTCGAGGGAATGATATCCGTCTTTTCTTTTGGGGCCGACTTTAAGGAAAAGATTAACCTTGGCGCAGGCCTTTAACTCAAGCGCCTTCATGGGTTCAGGGTTGTTTTCACCACGGGTTTCATCAAAGAAATTTTCAACACCACACCGG
>CAZJOE010000012.1:0-12645 GCA_964547555.1 uncultured Elusimicrobia bacterium
ATCTCTAAGGCCGGCAAAGCCGAGGTTTTGGAAAACGATAGTTTCCCAAATAGATGAACCAACAACGGTAAGGAACCAATAGAGAATTGAGTTCCATGATCTTGACGGTCGCTGAGAAGGAAGGACCGATTCCATTGCCTCGGATTCCGTGCTCAGGCGGGAACCGTGGAGAATATAGGTTTTGGTTTTGTCGGCATGACCGTTACCCTGACTCATCAAATACTGGCTCACGGCTGATTCCCAATCAGGAATTATGACCCCTTTTCCTTCATATGAATGAAAGGTTTCCGCAAAATCCTTCGTTCCCAAAACCTCAATTGTCTTTTTTTGTAAGGCCGACGGAAGTGAGTCATGCACGGCTTGAAAAATCGAGGTGGGAAGGAAAATCGCTTCAATTTCATCGGGAGAAATTTTAGGGAGTTTAATGTGGCCTCCCGTTCCACGAAATTTCACGATATCGTAGAGCTGGTCGTAGGATTCACTTCGGCTCGATAAAATTAGGGCGCCGCTCCGAAGCCTTTCTTCCATAACTTCGGGGCCTACTCGCGAAATTTCGATACCGAAATGAGCCTCATTTCTTTCAAAGAAAATACTGATTGGCGAGCGTACGGTATCGGGTATGTTGAACAATTTTTCAACTCTGGATTGAAGATAGGCGCTATACGAGGAGAATTCGGTCATTCTTTTAAAGTCTGCACGATTGATCACTTCTACGGCCACAACATCGACGTGATCACCCGCCTGTTCAAATGTTTTATCCATCCCCCGGATTGCTCCCGCCCCATTGGCAGCCTCCTTTCCACTCAACACGCCCCTTCGTAAAAGGGACAGCACAATTTTTCTGAGATAAGCCGTGTACGGCGAAGAATATTTTGGCGATATTTGAAGAACTCGCAGAAGGATTGGATTTAGGATAGACGCCAATTTTTCAGTTGTGGAAATCGATTTTCGTTCGACCACACCACCTGAGGGCAAATCTAAAATCTTTTGAAAGCCGGGCTGTAATTTTTCCGAAGCGAAAAGTTCCCTTTCCAATTCGACCCGTTTTCCGTCTTTGCTGATTCGCGTTTTCGTCTCAATGGGAATCGCTTTCCCAATTTTCATATGAGCCAAACCGAGGTCGCCTACCAGCATAAGCCCGAGCGGTTGGCCGGGCTGAATTTCCTGGTTATAAGGTTTAAGAAAGAGTTTCTCTCCGGAAAACAGTTTGTCGAGTGGTGTCTTTTCACGGGCAAAAATGGAGAGATAAGATGACTCTGCGGCATCATCAATCTTGGTGATTTTTGGCGAAACGATTACATATGAGACCTTCTGGTTCCGGAGGAGTTGGGCGATTTCAGGACTATGAAAGCCGCCGATCGTGATAACTTTATTTCCAATTGTGGATTGAGTAAGAAGCTTCTCGACCATTTTGTGGCTTCGGATATCAGCCTGTTCATAAAACTGTTCGAAAGAAGAAAGGGAGCCCTGAATACCGCCTTTCGTCGGGATGACGGCGGCTTTGTATTTCTCCCATTCCGCCGGTGTTAGCGAAAACTCGATGAGTTTTTCGGTCAGTAAAAGATATTCACTTGAGGCGGCAAGATCTTTTTCTTCCTGAGTCTTGGCCAGTGATGCAAGGATGTTCTCTTCCAACTTCGCTACACTTGAAAACAGTTTATCAGCTTTGATGCCATCGGAAAGAAGTACATAGCGGATGTAACCATCAAAAGCAGGTGTTCGTTGGAGAGAAACCCCTTTGGCTTCGCACAAGTTCTTTAGGTTCTGGTAGTAAGTCCCAAAACTGATCCGTCCCATCCGATAGGCCAAACTTTGGGTTAGAAGATCCGACAATTCTTTTTCATTGAGGACCCGTGTCAGTTTCTCAAGAACAACTTTCCGCTCCTCGTCCACCCTTTTGAAATCGAGGCTCGACTCCATCTCGAAAGCTTCGAGGAATTGCTCAATGACAAAATCACCAACGGAACTTATTTCTCGGAGTTTTTTGACGTAAACACCCATTCCGACATCTCCTTGGTGATACGCCATTCTAAGATCGTCAAACTTGCGTAGTTCAGGCGAGAAGTTTTTTGTCTTCGCTTTTGAAAGTTTTGTTTTTTCTTGGGTAACCTCTTTTTTAACCTTCTCTTTGATCTTGATCGTGGATACATACGCCTGAACATTTTCCCGATAGTGGCCAAGATCATCAACACCAATAAATTGGGGTGGTTCTGTTGGGCTTGTGATTCCGACGTAAGAAGGAGCGCCCAGAAGATTTTTTTGGAGGAAAGCTTCAGAAACATCCTTGGTAATTTTTTTGTCAGGGAAGGCTCGGAAACGGGAGAAATCGAACGGATCAAATGCGCCTTCGACACCCACTAATCCCACTTGTTTTTGGTCAATTAGTTCCTGTAAGACCGCGGCGATGTTGGTTTGGGCTTCGGAGTTTAAGTGAATATCCTGGAGGAGAACCACCGGCGATGTTTTTTCATTTCCAGAATCATAGACCTCCTGAATTGAGCCATGGATGAGAGGAATAGAATCAAGGAGATTTTGGAATCGTTTTGAAACCGTCGACGATTTATTTTTATTGGTTTCGCTCCATTTGGCCATGGTCGGGAGGGTCGCGTTGATGGCGGGGAGCTGTCTTAAAATCGATTGCGGATTGAGAGAGGAAGGCAGGGAAGCGAGATGGGTCGATTGATTTTCAGGATTGGTTTTTTCGATTGCCTCCCGCCGATCCTTCCAAATATTGGATTCGGAGAGTGCGGCAAACACCGGCTGTGTGGATAGAACAGCGGATAAAAGAAGGACCAGAGCTTTTTTGCTCGCCCTGAGCGTAGCCGAAGGGGCCAAGGGAATCTTCATCCCAATAGTCTAAAAATACCGTCTTAAGCTTGCCTTAAAAGGAAGTAAATATCTGGTAAACGTCCTCAAAAAACCGCGTTATTTTGCATTTTTCAATAAAAACAACCGCTTTTGAGCTAATGGAGACCTGGATCCCCGTCCGCCAGAGGACGGATTCGCCGGGGCGAACCTTCGCGGGGATGACGGCCTAAGGGGCGGGGGTTTCTGCGGCCAAGGCGTTCAGGGTTTCCTGGGCGTCGGCTTTTAGAGGGCTGTCGGGATATGTTGAGACGAACGTTTGAAGTTTGGCGGTGGATCCGGCCTTGTCACCGTTCAGCGCCAAATTGACGGCATCTTCAAATTCTTTAAGTTCGGGAAGGGCGACCGGACCTTCCGATGCTTTTCCTTTCCAATAGAGAGGAGGAACATCCGCAGAATCGTCCCCCCGCACAGAAGCCACCGCTACAAGCTTGTTGTGTTTGGTTTCAGCACCGGCGATTTTCTTTTTCATTTTATTGAGCCAGACCTGAAGAGATGTTTTCTTCTTCGCATCCGGTTTTGCTTGAGAGGTGACCGTGGCGGTTGAGGCGCCCTTGGTTTTTGATTTAAGAACCCGGTATTTCTTTTTAACGGGGCTCGCCGCCGGCTTGGCAGGAGCCACTTCTTCGGCGAAATTGAAAGCAGGGTTCCCCATCATAAACAAACCCGTCAAAAATAGTCCCATCGACATTTTTTTGGATTTCATAATTATTCTCCTTAACATTAATTAGCCGGGACCAATTCCGCCGGCATGTCCGTCACAAAATCTCTCCACTGCGGCATGGATTCTTTCGCTTCCAAAAGATACTTCTTCGCGGAGGTCTCATCCCCCAATTTCCAAGCACAGCGGGCCCGATTGATGATAACGCCGCCATCATCAGAAGAAATTCCTTCCGCCGCTTCATAATGGGCGGCGGCTTCTTTATAGTTTCCGCCAAGATAATCTAAATTCCCCAAATTATTTTCAGCGGCCGCTTGGACATCGACCGAAGGATCTTTCAAGGCGGCCATGAAAAGATTTCGAGCTTCGGTGACGTTTCCGCCTTCCACATGGACCAATCCCATTTGAACATTCAACATTCCATGCTCAGGATTTTTCTGAATTTTATCTTTGATAGCCGCCAGTTGATTTTGATACCGCTCTTTTTGGAGCTTCTCAAGAAGAGGCAAATAGGCGGCTTTAACTTTTTCTTCAGGATAGGGCACCGGTTCTTTCGCAATCTCAACCAGCGTGACCGGAGGATATTTTTTGGCGGCTTCCATAACCGGAACGAACCGGAATAAATTTTTCTCTTGGGCCGCTTTCACCTGCGCGATCCCCGCTTGCCAAGAATCCACAAAACCTCTTCCAAACTTCGTGGTTTCAACGGGAACCCAATAAGATCCTTTGTATTCAACGAAGCGTTCCACCGGGAAACCCAAAAGGCCGGGATCATTCTCCTCTAAATTGGCCATCAGGAACACGTGACTGGGCGTATCCACGATAGCGGTTTCAACTCCAATGCTTTCCAAAAGGGAGGCCATGAGCGCCGTGGTGTCGTCACAATCGCCTAACTTACGAGACAATGTTTCTCGAGGGAAAGCGACATAGTCAAGAACGTCAGGTTTCCCCGCCACTTCCGCATAAGGAGTTTTAGAGTCCGGAACATAAGACATTCCCAACGCATTCACGGACTCATACAGCAAAGCCACTTTGGCCAGAGGTTTTCCAATGGCGGCTGTTTTTAAAGAGGACAAAAATGTTTTATAGGCGGCCTTTGAAAAATCAACAATGGGAAGGTCCCGTGGCGTTATAAAGGAAGACAATCGATCGGGTTCGGTCCAAGAAATGGCATTTCTCGAGTAAAGAAGGAGCGGCGCATTTTGAGAAATTATTTTTTCGTTATTGGATTCAAAATAAAGAAGACGCACTTCAACTTGGACGGGCGTGTTTTCGGTGAGCTCTAACACCGCGTCATTAAAAATCATCGACACCGGAACTTCCAGTTCCTGCCCCGCATCCAGGGTTTTGATAACCGTTTCAGTGGGATAATCCGTGTACCGTTTAAGCGACATCGAAATTTTTAAATCCCGATAGGGTTTGGCGTCGTTGTTCTTAACGGTTATCGATCCCATCGGCTTCGTCACGTAATATTTAAAGGCCGCCGTGAACACCGGATTAAAGGTCGTGCTGGTAATACTAACCAAGGAAACATCCTTCTTTCTCGACGCTTTAATGGGATCCGAATAGGTCCAATTGCCTTCGTAGTCGATCGCATTAATTCCCGTCACCGCATATCGATACATAACGCCCGGAACAACATCCCCATCTAAAATTTCAGTGGGTGAACTTGTAGTTAAAAGAGAAAACAGATTGGAAAAAGTGGAACGGTAAATTCTGTACTGTGAGGCGTCCGGGTTCGGGTCCCATTTAATAATGATGTTGCCCTCCTCATCAGAGGCAGAAAGGTTTTCCAACGATTGGGGTACCACATGGAGGGAATAAAGTTTTACGCCCGTCTCGGTGATCGTAAGCAGAGTTTTGTCTCCGCCCCATGAAATACGGTTTCCCGCCGCGGCGAAGTCTCCCACAAAATCACCGTTGGGATTGAAGATGCGGATTCGCGAGGACCCTTTATCCATCACGTAAAACCGGTCGTCCGCGTCCACGGAAATCCCGGAAAGCTCTTTCCAATAAACACCGCCGCTCTCCGGGTTCGAGACAGCGCTTAAAAACTTGCCGTTGGAATCATAAAAGAGCAAAGACTTCCCCTCATTATCGATGACAGCAATTCGATTCGATGAGGTGGCCAGCCCCGATACTGTTTTGAAACGCCCAGGTCCTTTATTTCCCCCCCCCACCGAAAACAGAAACAACCCTTTGGGGCTTAACACTTGAATCCGAGAGTTTCCCCGGTCCGCCACCACCATCGACAGGTCCGAACGAATAGAAACGAAACTGGGATCATTGAGGCTCCCTTCTTTTTTCCCTTTTTCACCGATGGCCAAAACAACTTTTCCGTCAGAGGAGATTTTTTTAACTTTATGGTCCCCCCCATCCGTCACCCAAAGATTCCCTTCTTTATCTTCGGTAAACCATTCTGGGGAGATGACTCGGTTTTTATCTTTGCTTTTAAAGGAAACGGTCTGCTGGGATTTTCCTAAATCATCAAACCGCTCCAACTGATTTTTCTTTTGATTGAAAAGGATGACTTCGCCTTTGGCATTGACGAATCCCATTTTATAGATCCCGAGCCATGATGCTTTGTTACGAACCTGAATGCGGGCCGCCGGCTGGGGGGTCAACGCGCTGATCTTTTTTGAATTGTTGATGCTAAAAAGTTGGAGACGATTGTTCCCTTGTTCGGCCACCCATAAAAGGGAGGCAGACGCCAAGGCGGCGCCATAAGGTTTGGAAAGTTGTCCAGGATTTTTCCCACGGGTTCCAAAGGTACCGGAAACTTTTCCTTCTTTATCAATTTCTTTCCAGCGACCTTCCGAGCTCGTCACATAGGCAAATCCAAATTCATCCACGGCCACGGAAACCGATTCCCCCAGGCCACTGGTCACTCCCAGCCACTTTCTTTCCGACGAAAATCGGTGGAGCTTCCCTTCTTCCCCATCCAAGACCCACAGCACGCCGTCCCGACTAAAAGCAACCGCCGTTAAGCTCTTAAAAGCCTCGGCTTCCGGGGGAAACACCATATGCAAAGGGACCCCATCTTTCGAAAAAAGCTGCACAATACGTTGGTCCATGCTGGCGACCGCCAAAATATCATCGCGGCTAACAGCGACAGCCGAGGGTTTTTCGACCGGAACTGAATAAGCCAGCTTTCCATTAACAATAAAAGCCACACGGCCAAAGCCTTGGTCAGCCACCACCAACGTTCCGTCATTGGCAAAACAGAAATCAACAGGTTCTCGGAATATGTCCTCTTTTTTCTTCCCTGGCTTAAGAGCAACCGTTGCTTTTCCTTCTTTAGATATTTTCTGGATGGTTAAATTAGACCGATCTAAAACCCACAAACCGCCGTCTTTATCAATTCGAAGGACGGAAGGTTCGGACTTTTTAGAAACCAAGGGAATGGCTTTTTCATTGAGGACTTGGTCATAGGCAAAGGCTTGGGAGGGGTCAAAAACGACATAGAAAAACAAGATGAAAATGAACCACTTGGATTTCGGCATGCTGTCAAAGTTCCTTTTTGGGAATAAATAAATGGGGTTTAAAGCCACCCATTGTAATTAATAAGGATGAGAAAGGAACCTTCAAGGGGAAAATTAATTAAGGAGGGACCGTAAATGCGGGTCTAAGTTAATTAATTGGCGGAAATCAACGTCCGGCATCTGAAGGAAGTCACCCATCGTCAACGTATAAACCTCTTCCCCTTTAACACCATCCGAAGGTCCCACCGCATCTTGCGATTGAATTTCGTGTATCCATGATTGATCGTTCATGGGATAACTATTGTGGGCGAACAGCACCAAACCAGCGACAATAATGTGACAAATTAAAGAAATATACCTCAAAAGCTTTGTGCCATATATCACATTGAATTGATTTATCGACAGGGATACAGTGGTGAAGTAGCAGACGTGAAAGGACCCTAAATATAAAAATCGTCCTTATTAATACATCAAGCGGGGTGCTTTCATGTACAAAATGACACAAACGGCAGCAGCGACCAGAGTAACAGGAACGGAGTTTTTCACCAGAATCGACGAAGGGATCAACCGAACGAATCAAACGGGGCGCCCGTTCCTCGTCATCATGATCCAACTAGCCAACCTACAAGCCTTTAAAGAGCAGCGACCCACGCACGTGGTCAATGCTCTCATGAGAGAAATGCTCACTCTCGCTAGAAAATCAATTCATACCACCCAATATGTTGGGGTGATCGGAGATGGGTTGGGTTTTGTTTTCGAAGGAGTGGAAGTGGGCCAAGCCGATATTTTGACCCGGAAACTGGTGATGATCGCAGAACATGTCATTAAGACCGGAAAATACAACGATCTTTCCTCACGCTGGACTGAAATTATTTATCAATTTCTCTGGCCCAACAAACCCGGAATCCTCTATCCCACAGCGGGATGGGCGATTTATCCTCGCGACGGGGCGACAGCCAGATCTATCGCCAACCGCGCCCTGGCTCACGTGGCCGAGCTGCGCCGATAAACGGGATCGTTGTACATCTTGAACTGACGATAGACCTTTAGCTTCCGTTTACCACTCAATACGTCAGCCGTTAATTCCGACAGTTCTACAGTTAAATCAGCCATCTGGGTTTTTAAAATCTCCGCCTTACCCAGGCATTTCTCCCGATGTTCCGGCGTCGCATCCGAGCGATTGGCTTGCTTCTGCATGTGATAGATCTTCAAATCCAAGATGGACATCTTATCCACCAAGGTCCCAATTGTTTCAGCCACGGGAAGAACCTATCGCGCTTAAGAAAAAATCATCGATCTTTTCAATAAGGTCATTTCTCTTTTGATTCAGCTTGTCCACGCTCCTTTTTGCAGAAGCCACTTGAGCGTCATTGTCACAGCGAGCTTTATCCTCTTCGTGCCAAAGTTCCGTGTTGGCCTGGCACAAATCCCGGACCAGTTCTCCTAACTTTAATTTTCCATCAGACATTTGATTTCTCCCCGCTTAATAGTTGCAAAGCATTTTTAAAAACTTCTTCGCTGTCCAGCCGCTTCATACAAATATGGCCCACCGGACATTCAAGCAAATGACATCCCAAACAATCCACGCCCGAGGCCGTCACAAATCGGTGCGGGGCGTCCGACCCGGACAAGGACGGGTTCCAATCAATTGGACGGGTCGGGCCATAAATCGTTACTGTTGGCGTTCCCACCGACACGGCCAAGTGCATGGCTCCGGAATCATTGGTGACCACCAATCGGGACTGCTTAAAGATCGCGGCCATTTGCCGAAGTGACGTGGGCGGCAGTTTCTTCAAAATATCTTGATCACCCCGCTGCACCTCTTCAATGATCTTTTCTTCCCCAGGGCCCCAGGCCAAAAAAACTTTTATGCTTTCTTGGGCCAACCGAAGCCCCACCTCACGAAATCCTTCGGAACGCCATTGGCGGATGGGGTGGCGATGCGCAGGGACCAAAACCACAAAATCATTTCCCTGCAAGTTTTCAGATTTCATCCAATTCGCAGCGAAGGCTTTTTCTTCCTCAACCAAGAAAAGCTCAGGAAGAAACCCTGCGGGATTAAGGGCGGACTTTCCTGAAGCTTCTAACCACGACTTCACCAAACGGATCTTTCGAAGCGGCACATATTCCGGTACTTGAGGCGTGGGGAACGTCATATTATAAAAAAGAGACCGGATTCCTCTTCGGAAAGAAACGGTTTGCTTCGCGCCACTGAAACCCACCAGGACAGACGTCCGGGGATTGTTCATGAAATCAATAATCACGTCATAGGATTTTTTACGAATTCGACTGATTTCATGGAGCGGACGATTTTTATCGTAGATCAAAACTTCGCGAAGATGGGGATGGGTCGCCAAAATATCACGGCCGCAAGGTTCACATAAGAAATCAACCTCACAGGGACCGACAGATTCTTTGAGATAGCGGAGAACGGACGTCGTGAGAAGAATATCTCCAATACGGCGAAGTTGAATGACAAGGATTTTCATAGAGGAAGGGAGAGAGGATTAGTCTTGAAGCTTAAAATTAATATTAAACCGCTGCGAAGATTTCGGGAAATTGGGTGGGAGGGGCGGCAAGGGCGACGCATTTCGAACGGCCCGGAGCGCCACATTGTCATAAAAAGAATTGCCCGATGATTTTTCGAGTTTAAGTTCACTAACGTCCCCATTCATAGAAACGGTCATCCCGACCACACAACTTAATTTTGATCCGTAAACGGCCGACTGAGTCCATTCCGACCAAATCCGTTGACGCATCACGCGTAAATAGCTGCCGAACCCAAATCCCCCGCCCCCTGATCCAGGTCCAAATCCGATTCCAATTCCAGCGCCCCCTGTTCCCTCACCCTCGGCGCCAAAATCATAGGAGCCTTCTCCGGCGGTTGTTCCCGGTGCGACGCCTTTACGAATCACGTTCGACTTCTCTTCTTGGGTCTTTTCTCCCCGTTCTACCGTCTCCGACGGAGGTGCCACTTCTTTTGGTTTTTCTTTATCCTTGGCATCTTTGACCTTCCAAGTTTCTTCACCTTTGGTGGCTTTTTGAATGGGTGCCGGCTTTTCGGGAAGAGGTTGCTTCACGGGCTGAGGCACCACTTGTCCCATCTGACTGGCTTTGGGACCACTGTTTCCCCCACCGCCGCCACCCCCACCGCCCATATAATCAAAACCTTCAAGCCAAATAATTTCTGGAGAAGAGCGGAACAACGTGCTTAAAAAAAGCGCGGCGAAAAGGCCGGCGTGGATAAGAAAGGATTGAAGGAGATACTGCTGTTTCATTTTGCAAATTCAGGAATGACCGAAACTCCCAGTTTCTCAACGTTAAATTGTTTGGCAAGGTCCATCACGTAGACGACGTTTTGAAACGAAACATCCTGGTCGGCTTGAATCAAAAGGGATGCTTTGTGACCAGGAGGAAGAGCCGCACTGAGCGCGTTTCGAAGCGCGTCTCTGGAAATAATTTTTCCTTGGAAAGCGAGCGTTCCGTCCGGAGCGATTTCCACTTTCAAAGCCGTTTCCTCGGCATTCGAAGCGGAGGTTACTTTCGGAAGGTTCACCCGCATTTGAGACTGAACCAAAATAGGAGAAATCACCATGAAGATAATCAAGAGAACAAGCGCGACGTCGATCAGCGGAATCATGTTGATTTCCGCTTGGATGTGATAAGAGCCTTTTCCTTGAGAACCGGATGTTTTCATTTTTACCTTACGGAAAAATCAATCAGTTCTGATCCCGCGATCTCCCAATCCTGAATGAGTCGGCGCAATTTATTCACGAAATAGTTATAAGCCAATAGAGACGGAATGGCCACCACGAGTCCAGCGGCGGTCCCCACCAAAGCTTCGGCGATACCGAGCGCCACCAAACCCGCGCCGCCCGAAGAAGAAACGGCGACCGCGCGGAATGACTTGATGATACCGATGACGGTTCCCAGTAGGCCAACGAAGGGCGCGACATTAGCAATGGTTCCCAGGACAGAAAGCTTGGCCTCCAAATCGAGCACCAACTGTTGAATGGTCCTCTGCAAAATACGTTCTTTGTCGGCGCGGTCACCGGGAGCTTTAAAAATAGCTTGGGTGAGGGTCGCCAAGGGTTGGGTGGATTTTTCGCACCAGGCGATGATTTTGGCGGGATCACTCACTTTGCGGATCGAATCGATAAAAGCGCGGGAGCCGACATGAATCTTGGAAAACAATTTCCATTTTTCGAGGACAACCGACAACGTGAAAACAGACATAATCAGAAGGACCAATAAAACCGGCCACCCTTCTTTGATAATTCCCAACCAAGCGACGTTACCCAAAATAATCCTCCCTTTTCATCTACAGAATGTTCTTATAAATACCATTTCAAAACAAGTCCGGCTCGAAAAATCAGTTGTCCATCGATTTCGGTTTCATGTTTTTGGCAATGACGGACAAATCCATTTCGCCTAGCCCCTCCTGCACGGCGCTTTCCATTATAAATTTAACAGCCTGGGTCACGGGGATGAACAAACGCTTCTCCTTGGCGGCTTGATCCATGAACCTGACGTCTTTCAGCATATTGGAAAGCGAGAAGGCCGGTGAGAAGTCCCCTTCCAACAAAGCCTTTTCTTTAATTTTGTAGTAACCGCAATTAAGGGCCGGGCTTTCCGCAATGACTTCAAAAATTTTCTTAGGCGAAACGCCCAATACTTTGGCCAGGGCCGTTGATTCACAGAGGGCCGTGGTCATCTGTGCTACGATTAAATTCATGCAAAGTTTGAGCGCGGTCCCCTTTCCCACTTCCCCCGCGTGCACGATGGCTTTCCCAACCACTCTGAGAAAATCCTCCCATTCATCGATGAGAGAAGAATCTCCGCCCGCCAAAAGAATCAACTGGCCTGCCTCCACCTGCACTTTGCTCCCGGTGACGGGGCAGTCCAAAAATTTCATCCCAAGTTCTTCAGCGTCCCTAAAAAAATGCATCGTGGACTTGACGTCCAGCGTGCTCATCTGGATAAGGGTTTTCCCTTTAACATGGGCTTCGAAAACGCCTCCGACCCCGTGTAAAACATCCTGCACAGCTCTGGGATCCGTCACCATGATGACAATCGCATCGGACGTCTCGGCCACATTTTTAGGAGAAGAAACTGTTAGAAGTCCTTCTCTTGAGATTTGTTCCCGGCCGGTCGCCGAACGCGTGGTGGTGACAACGGAAAATCCCGCTTTGGCGGTATTTCGCGCCATGGCGGCCCCCATGATCCCTAAGCCGACAAATCCGATAGTTGGTTTTTTAGATTTCATTAGAATTTAATGGTTTGGCGCTTTCCCTTTAAAAGTTTCTTCAGTAACAATTTTGAAAAAAATCCTTGGCCTCGCATTTGGAGGCCGTATTTTTTCATTTGCCCCGGTGTGAGACTTCTTACGACTTTGGCCCGAAAAGTGATCGGCACCTCCACGTCAAATTCATACTCATGTCCGATGGGGAGATCTGATTCTGTCTCGACGGCGAACCCAGAAACGCTGACGTCAACCACGATGCCCCGCCCTACCTTGGAGCTGTCCCCGGTCTCTCGAATAACAGCGAACAAATTGGATTCCATCCGTTCCGCCCGTCGTCTTTCAACCATGCTGTTCTCCTTTAAACCGATTAATAAAGGTGCCGGCCGCCATCC
>CAZJOE010000013.1:0-12453 GCA_964547555.1 uncultured Elusimicrobia bacterium
ACGGCAGTCTCAAAGCGCCGGACAACTCGGTGCGCGATTCCCTTCAGTGACCCGCTTGGATCTTGAAATGGAATTCGTCAGCCCCCAGGGACATAGCTTGGGCTCCGAACATCGCAGCTTTCAGGTGAATGACACCGTGGATTTTTCGGCGGATTGCGTGGGACGTTGTGGAAACGGCCGCATGGACATGGAAAGCGCCGTGAACCAGATGATCAACAATCGTCAAACCCACCGCGACACCAAAGGAATGTGCCGTGAAATTCTTATCAGTGGTTCCAGCGACACCTGCAATTGCGAATTGCGCTGCAAAATTACGGCTGAATACCGACCGCAAGAAGATCCCGTCTAAAACTCTCACTTCCCTAGTCCTTCCAAATATTTTTTAGCTCTTCGTTAATTTCACCGAGCGCGCTCGCGTCCAGCCTTTCATCAGAACGAATTTTCTGTTTCTTTTTTCCCATCGCTAAAAATTCTTCGCAAGATAAAACCTTCGCGCCTTTCTTTCTCACGTGCAATCGGATGGATCGATCGTTGGTGACGACAATCGCGGAACGCGGATGAGACAGCTCATCAACCGATTCTCTAATAATCGTGTCGGCATCTTTGTCTCCGGAAAAAATAATTTTTATGGACTCCGATTTAATCGCGCCCGACTTTGGGACATGGCCATCAAACACCACGGTGACGGAATTTTTTATGCTTCCCGTCGGACGATCGTCTTCTAACGTCCGAATAAGTTGCGGCCTTTGATCGGACCTGGGAAATTTATTCCAACGATCGGTCGCGTGCAGCAAGTTATTTCCATCAATAAAGTAGAGATTGCTCATGGTTTATGTTATCAATTGGGTCATCAGTCACTGCGGCCTGAAAATTATCTCAGGAAAGGAGAACCTCCATGGCAAAAAAGAAAGCAAAGAAAAAAGGTAAAAAGAAATAGTTTAACTCACGTCTCGGTCTCACGGCCCGGATTGGCGTGAGACCTGAGATGTGGAAGTTAGAACACGAGGGGAATAAACTGAAACGCATAACCGACCGTGACCCTCAACCGATCCTCCTGATCATCCCAAATTAGCCCCGCCTCTTTCCGGTCCAAATGCAACACCAACCCAAACGACGGCCTGCCTTTAAAATTAAACGCTCCCGGATCTTCCAAATACTGAACCACCGCCGCCACGCCTACATGATTTGATATTCCGATGAGCGACAAAGGCTTCGGAGCCTTACCGCCGAGAAAATAATGATTCATGCCCATTTGAAAACCAGAGGTGAGACCTGATCCCTGACTGGTGATTTGCACAGCAGAGAACCGAAGAATCGGTTCCCAGGGAGATGGGCCTGACTCATCACCGGCCAAAAATTTTTGACTGAGTCCAAACTCCAAAATATTGATGGGTTCACTCTCCGGGCCAAAGCGAGTTTGATAAGCAGCCAATCGCTGATCCAATCCGGTCTTCACCACCGCCGTTTCCATTCGAGTCCATCGGTCAAAGCTCGGGAGTAGTTCCGACAACGGTTTATGCGATTGATCCGACATAAGATTAATGAATTCATTAAATTTATTGAGCGCGTCCGCGAAACGTTTGTCCTGCGTGTCATCCACGGTTTGAGGAGTTACTTTCTTGTGGATTCTTTTTTTCTGGGCTTCATCGATAATACCCTCCAACTCAACTTGGGCCGTTTCATATTTTCCAATTAAGGATCCAGTGCTTCCAAAAATAATTGGAGCCGTCACATTCGCTTCGCGGATCACCTGCTTGGTCAGTTTTAAGTAGGCATCGCTGGTAAAAACAAAGTTTCCAGCAAAAACCACTGGGGAAAGATAAAAAACAAAAACTGCGGCAAGACCGACAGAGTGTGTTATTTTTTTAACCACGAATTTTCTCCATGATGAAGGAGGCGTATTCGGTGAGATAATTATCGAAGGCATGAGGATTGAGACCGGCGTGAAACTTATCAAAGACCAAGGTTTCCTCAGACAGAGCCTCTCCTGAATTGGATTTCTCCAAAGGAACCAAACTACCGACCGGATCGACCTTTTGTCGAATGTTGATCCAACTCAACACATTCGTTTCCATGACCTCCGTCACGCTGTTCAGGCGCGTCGGCCGCTGGATCGGCGTGGATCTTAAAAATGATTTGGAGTTTAAAGTGGGAAGCTTGTTTTCATTTTTCTTGATGAAAGCCAGCGGAGAGCCCAACGTAAAGAAACATTTGATTCGAAAACGTTTGGTAACGCCCAGCACCTGAGCATCGGTCAAAATCGAATGCAGCATCTCATAGGAAACGACCGTGCCCAAGCTATGGGAGAGAATAAAGATCTGATGCTCCCCTTGGTTCACTCCGCTCTTTTGCCCCGCCTCCACCACGTCCACCAATTCACGCCGGTAAACGTTGTTGATCCAATTATAAGGGTCCACGCTAATAAGGTAGTCCGATAAATCAATCAGCATATCGGATACAACGGCTTTCGCTTCGGGATTGGTGGGAGATTTTGGAATCGCGCTTTGAAATTGAATGACTTTCGCTGCAATGGCTTCGTTCACGCTGTCATAAGCGATTTCATGCCAGCGAGTGGCATCGACCGTGGCCGGATCGGCCGCCCGCAAGATTTTATGAAGCGGCTCTGAAAACTTAGGTTTTTGAATTCCGATCCCATGGACGAACAAAACTGTTTTTTTATTCCAGGTGGATTGATTGGAAACGAGAAGAGACATAAAAAGAACTCCTTCGACTAAACGGTATTGGGGCGGACTTTTCCATCCTTTCCCACCACGGGGGATCCTTCGGTGGAAGCCACGGTCTGAGACGGGTCGACATACTTAATTGGATTTTCGGCGAAATCCAATTGGCATTTTTTGCTACAGAAATAATAAGGCCGGTCTCCATAAGTGGAATGAAATTCCGTCGTTTCAGGGACCGGGCGCTTACAGACAATATCTTCAGGCATAAAACCTCCAAGGATTAGTTCATCTTTATATTTATTTGGGGAGAGGATTGGAATCTTTTTCAGGCAAGAGATTTGAAATCGGGTCGCCCGCCGCGGCATTGTGGCCCGGGGGAAGCCCGCGTTTCTTTCCGCGTTTTTGTTCGAACATGAGCCCGTCGGCTTCGCGCAAAATCTCTTCAGCGGTGGAGCGCTTTTTAAAATCATGATAGACCACGCCCACGCTCATGGCCAAACGATACGCTCTTTTTTCCAACCCGTTCCATTTATCCACCGCGGAAATAAGTCTGGTTTTAAGCAGGTCGACATGCGCGGCTTCTCCGCCATCCGTCAGGAACACCACAAATTCATCTCCGCCCAACCGCGCAATGACGTCGGCGTCACGGAAAGTGTTTTTTAATAGGGAGGCGGCATGGATCAAGGCCTTATCGCCCTCTTTGTGGCCCAACGTGTCGTTGATCCATTTAAATCCATCCAAGTCGATGAATAAAAGATGAAAGCCTTTTCGACCCGAGCGCTGGACGATTTTTAATTGTTGTTCAAACGTGCTCACGAAGGATCGGCGGTTATGCAACCCGGTCAGTTCGTCACGAAGCGCGAGTGATTTAAGTTCCTCTTCTAATTTCACCCGGTGAGAAACATCATGCGTATTTAAAATGCATACGTGTTGGCCTGCGGGATTTAAAACAACCCGGCCTTTGCCCTCCATATGAATGAAACCGCCTTCCGTCCCTTTAAAACGAAATTGAACGAAAGGCAATTCCCTTGTTTCAAACGCCTTTTCAAAAAGATCCAAAAACATCCTCCGGTCATCTCGGTGGAAAAAATCAAGCATGTTTCGATTTAAGAGTTCGGTGGGACCGACGTGGAGAATGGACCGGGTGGAAGGACTCGCAAAGTGAACGACGCCGCCTTTATCGAGAATCAAAATAACGTCCGACGCGTTTTCAATCATCAGCCGGAATCGCTCCTCGCTTTCTCGGATCGCATTTTGAGCGACAGCGCGCTCGAAGGTCCGGAAGAGAAAAGCGGGAAGCGTATCCTCGCTGATTTGGTTTTCCAAAAGATAACTCTGTGCGCCCGCTTGCAGGACTTTCAACGCCTCCGGTTGGTGCTGACCCGCTAAAAGCGCCACGACAGGAATTTGATGGGTTTGTTGATGGAACCGCGTTAACTCAGAAAATTCCGGATCTTCGAGAGGGTCCAATTCCATCACGATTAAATCAAAACTTTGACGCTCGATTTCTTGAAAGGCTTTGGACAGAGTGGGAACAGAAACGGTTTCAAACAACCGAAGCGCTGATTTGGATAGCAGGATATTCTCGACGGTTGTCGATAAAGACCGGATTGTTTCTATCAGCAGGATTCGAATGCGATGCGGGGACCCATGCATAACGGGGACTTTATGGAATCTCTGACGGAATGTCTAGGTTTCTACTTTGCTTCTAATTCAATCGGCGTCGGAGAAACGATCTTAAGCTGACGAACGCGGCTCTTCTCCACATGGTTCTTGTTGTCGGTCGCGGTCAGCGCGTAGAAATAGGTCCCAGGTTCACACACACGGCCCTGGCTGTCCACTCCGTCCCACTCCACGCTCTCTGGCGGCGTGTCGTATCCTTGGAACGTCTTCATAATTCGGTTCTTCCCGTTTCGGATCGTCACCATCCACTTCACAATCCGGCTCCGGTTCCGGCACAAGATGCTGATGGTCGTGATTCGTTTGATTCCCACCGGTGAGAACACCGTCGGATCGGCCGCAATATCCACTTCGAAGCCGCCGAAGAATACTTTGAGTGAGAATCGGTGAAAGAACCCGATCTCTTGATATTCCGCTGCGTAGTCCAACACAAATGTTTTCCAACTAAGTCCCGCCCCACCGGTCAAACCGTCGGTGTTGGCTCCGGCTCTCAACGCAATATTCTCAAATGCTTTTCCTTCTAACCCAAAGAACCATTTGTCGTTTCTCTCGGGGCCTCCCACCACCTTCTCATAGTCGGCAGCAGCCATCAGGCGGCCATTCAGAAATTTATATGACGCTCCCAAGCGCGCCAACCTTGAAAAGTCTTCTGTGTCGGTGTCGAACTTGTAGCTTGGCGCCACTAGATTGCGCACCGTTGCTCCCAAGCGTAGTTTCTCGCTGGGGGCGAACAAGGCGCCCAAGTCGGCTCCGGTACCAGTGGCTTTCTTGTTATCAATCTCGTTTTCCACCAGCTTTACCGTTCCTCCCACTCCCCAATGGTCTCCCAAGTGGTGGGCGTAGGACAACAGATACGCTGTTTCCCGGCCTTCGAAGCTTCCGATCTCGATGAAATTCTCATCGGTTCTTTGCACTTTTCCTGACGCCAGGTTCATAACCCCGGCTGCCACAGCGCCGAAGGTATACAGGGGTTGGACCACACCCAAATATTGAAATGACACATCTTCCGTTAAATCACTTTGTTGGAATGTCACTTGGCTGGACCGAAACGTAGCCAGGCCTCCGGGGTTCCAGTAGAGCGCGTCCACATCGTCTGCCACGCCGGTAAAGGCTTTTCCCATTCCCACAGGTCGGCCTCCCACTCCAAAGTCCAGGAAACTCCCTGCCGCTCCCGCTTCGCTCGTCGCCGCTTGCGCCGAAAGCGTAAAGAGGAAAAATGTCCCAATGGCGACGTAAATCCGGCGGTTCATTATTTCACCACCCCGAATTTCTTTTTCGATTTCCACTCCCCATTAATTTCCAAAACTGCCCAATAGACACCCGCACCGACCAATTCTCCGTTCCCGTTGCGGCCGTTCCATCTTGTTGCAGTGTTCATTTCATCGGCGGTGGCTTGAACCGACGTTTCCCACACTTGGCGGCTGAAAATATCCAGGACGCGAATCTTCACGCCCATGGTTTCAGCGACCCGGAATCCAAAACGAATCGTCTCTCCATTCTTTGGATTAAACGGGCTCGGGCCCGCAAAAATGGTGTCCCGAGGAAGACCATACTTCACCACATAAATGGTGTCTGACGTATATCCATCAACCGAGGTGACTGTGATGGGAATCGTTACTTCCCAAGGCTGGAAATTAAATTCGAATTCGGTTCCGGCCGGATTGGGCTCCAGAACCCACGACGTGGCGCCGCCGCTATTGGGAGTCGGCAGGACCAAATATTGAACGGGGTCAAACGTCAGGTAATGAGTATCGGGGAAAATATCCACCATATTCGACCAAGAATCAGTGAGCGCCACGCGAATCGGCAAGCTTTCTCCGGATAAACTGGGCTGCCACTGGAAAGGTGCGTCCTCGGGGTACTGTTCTATTCGACCAATGTCACTGGGTCGGACCAATGAATGCCCTTCGGGAAGCAAAACCAGTCTGGATGGATCACCGGGGCTGACGCCGACCGACGTCGTGCTGATCATTGGATTCGTGCCACTGCGTTCCGTCAATTCCAGACCGGTTGAACTTGTGATCGTTACTCTAAATTTCAACGTCTGGCTGCCATTCGAAGAGAACTTGGGATAATAAGTAGGGAAATAAAATGTGGCGCCCGGGCTTAAGTGCACAGCGGGATTGATTGCGCTCACCCCTTCGGCGATCAGATCGTCGTTGCCATCCAGGAGGTCTATCGCTACACGCATGTAATCTTCAAGGCCCAAACCATAGGCAGGCTCGGTACTAACCACAAACAGTTTCACTCCAGTCCCACTGGATATCGTGACGGTGGAATTTACGACAAAGACAGGGGGCGACTGAACAATCTGCAAACTTGAAAAATGGAAGTCATAAATATTAACGGCCGAGGTATAGGAGGGATTACTTCCATAGCGCGGCGTGAGGGCCGTCGTGGAATTCGCACTGGAAATTGTTAATTGAAAACGAACGCTATTGCCCGTGTGGGGCGCCTGGGGACGAAACACCGTCGCGTCATTTTGAGCGCCCGTTGGGAAAGTAAGATTCGTAGGAACCACTTCATTACTGGCCGACGCGGCGCTACCGATCGGCGCCACGGCGACGTGAACGCGCATCCATGCTTCCAATCCAAATCCCAAAGCAGTATCGGTGCTGATCACCGTAAAGTTTGTTCCCGTGTTGAAATTGGCATTTTTCCCCGTGAAGAAATCAGCCGGCGAGCGGAGCAGAGTGACTGAGGAACCTTCATAGTCAAAGATCGAAAGGGCCGAGCTGTAAACGGGATTTGTGCCTGAACGAGGAACCAAAACCGTTCCGTTGGAACTGGAGACCGTCATCTGAAAACGAACGGAACTGCTGGTAAAGGGACGCTCAGGTCGGATGTCTGGATAGTAGGTGGTGGCGCCGGCCGTTAGCGTCAGTGTCCCGGAGGGGTTTAAATCATTGGAAAGAGGAGCGGTCCCGGACGGTGACGTTACAAGATCCACTTGGACCCGCATCCAGTCTTCCAATCCAAAATTGTAAAATGATTCCGTGCTGCGAACAATAACGCGAACATTGTGCGTGCTTACACTCACATTCACATTTTTTCCGGTGTAAAACGTGGCGGGCGTTTTGAGAACTTCCATTCCGGAAAAATCATAATCGTAAATATTGATCGGCGCACTGAAGGAGGGATTGATTCCGGTCCGCGGCACGAGCGGTGTGGCACTACTGGCGCTTGTGATGGTGAGTTGGAAACGAACGCTGCTACCGATGTGCGGCGCTTGGGGACGAATAATGGGGTTCGCGTTTTGCGCCGCGGTCGCCATATTGATCGTCGTGGGCAGCACTTCAGCGCTGTTGGCGCCGGACCCCGAAGCAGACACAACCGCCACATGGACAGCCATCCATGGCTCCAAACCAAAAGAAGATGCCGCCGCACTACTAATAACCTGCAAATTAACACTGTTCGCTGCATTGGCATTTCTTCCCGTGAAAAATTGGTTTTGGGTGATGGTGACAGATGAGCTTTCATAGTCGAACACGTCGATGGCGGCGCTACAATCTCGGCCCAAAACGGAGCCAGAACCGGGAGAACCGACAGTACCACTCGTAACAGTTATCTGGAACCGGACGGATTGGCCAGTGAAAGTTCGCAGGATATAGAACTGCGGCACGTAAACCTGACGGCCCGACGGTTCGGAGAGCGTTGAAGTACTTAAATCATTGGTCAGTGGTGTGGCGGAATTACAAACGCCGCTGGCAGAAACCAGATTGACGGTCTGTGTCCAACCTGGTTCCATTCCGAGGCCATCCGCAGTAGATGTCGACACGATCGTGTACTCAAGGTCGCCTGCGTTGATATATTTCCCGGTATAAAATGTGGCCGGAGATTTTAGATCGGTCACGGTTACACTGGTGAAATTACAATGACCGGGCACCGCCCATCCAAGAAGCAAGGCTGCCGAAAGAAAGATCCACTTTTTCATAAATTATTTCGCCTCCAATTCAATCGGCGTCGGAGAAACGATCTTAAGCTGACGAACGCGGCTCTTCTCCACATGGTTCTTGTTGTCGGTCGCGGTCAGCGCGTAGAAATAGGTCCCAGGTTCACACACACGGCCCTGGCTGTCCACTCCGTCCCACTCCACGCTCTCTGGCGGCGTGTCGTATCCTTGGAACGTCTTCATAATTCGGTTCTTCCCGTTTCGGATCGTCACCATCCACTTCACAATCCGGCTCCGGTTCCGGCACAAGATGCTGATGGTCGTGATTCGTTTGATTCCCACCGGTGAGAACACCGTCGGATCGGCCGCAATATCCACTTCGAAGCCGCCGAAGAATACTTTGAGTGAGAATCGGTGAAAGAACCCGATCTCTTGATATTCCGCTGCGTAGTCCAACACAAATGTTTTCCAACTAAGTCCCGCCCCACCGGTCAAACCGTCGGTGTTGGCTCCGGCTCTCAACGCAATATTCTCAAATGCTTTTCCTTCTAACCCAAAGAACCATTTGTCGTTTCTCTCGGGGCCTCCCACCACCTTCTCATAGTCGGCAGCAGCCATCAGGCGGCCATTCAGAAATTTATATGACGCTCCCAAGCGCGCCAACCTTGAAAAGTCTTCTGTGTCGGTGTCGAACTTGTAGCTTGGCGCCACTAGATTGCGCACCGTTGCTCCCAAGCGTAGTTTCTCGCTGGGGGCGAACAAGGCGCCCAAGTCGGCTCCGGTACCAGTGGCTTTCTTGTTATCAATCTCGTTTTCCACCAGCTTTACCGTTCCTCCCACTCCCCAATGGTCTCCCAAGTGGTGGGCGTAGGACAACAGATACGCTGTTTCCCGGCCTTCGAAGCTTCCGATCTCGATGAAATTCTCATCGGTTCTTTGCACTTTTCCTGACGCCAGGTTCATAACCCCGGCTGCCACAGCGCCGAAGGTATACAGGGGTTGGACCACACCCAAATATTGAAATGACACATCTTCCGTTAAATCACTTTGTTGGAATGTCACTTGGCTGGACCGAAACGTAGCCAGGCCTCCGGGGTTCCAGTAGAGCGCGTCCACATCGTCTGCCACGCCGGTAAAGGCTTTTCCCATTCCCACAGGTCGGCCTCCCACTCCAAAGTCCAGGAAACTCCCTGCCGCTCCCGCTTCGCTCGTCGCCGCTTGCGTAGAGGGTGGAAGAATAAAGATGAGGCCCAACGCCATACACAAATGTTTTCGATAAAATTGAAGAGTCATCATTTAATGACTCCGAATTTCTTTTTCGACTTCCACTCTCCATCCACTTCAAGAACCACCCAATAAACGCCGGCCCCTACCAGTTCTCCATTTCCATTGCGACCGTTCCAGATCGCTGACGTGTTTAGAAAACCGGCGGTGGCCTGGACCGACGTCTCCCACAGCTGGCGACCGAAAAGATCCAGGACGCGAATCTTCACGCTTTGGTCCTGCGCGACGCGGAACCCAAATCGGATTGTCTCTCCAATCTTTGGATTGAATGGACTGGGGCCTGCAAAAATCGTCTCCCCCGGAAGACCGGATTTTGAAATATAAATTGTGTCCGACGCGAAACCATCGGGGGACGTCACTGTGATAGGAACTGGAATTTCCCAAGGAACCATATTGAATTCAAACCCCGTCCCAAAGTAACCAGGACTCAAAAGCCAATCAGTCAGGCCACCGGTATTGTTCTCTACAGGAAGCTCCAAAAATTCCGCCGGATCAAAGGTGATAAAATTCGTATTGAAAACGACGTCGACGGGGTTGGACCAAGAATCTGTCAACACCACTTGAACCGGCAGGGGAGCACCCAAAGAAACGGGTGTCCATTGTTTGGGATTGGTGATGTCAAAGGTTTGCGCCCGACCCAAGGTGCCGGGCCGCACAAGCTTCTCTTCCAGCGGAAGCAGAACCAGCTTGGATGGATCACCGGGGCTGACGCCAACCGGTATCGTGCTGATGACCGGGTTCACGCCGAGCCGGGGAACCAAAACCGTGCTGCTGGCGTCGGCACTCGTGACGGTCACCGCATAGCGGAGATTCAAGCTACCGCCAGAGGAATATTTGGGATAAAACGAAGGGAAATAAAATGTTGCGCCAGGGGTCAAACTTGGACTAAAGGCACTGACCCCACTCGAAATGGTGGTGGTGCCCGCCATGAGATCCACTGAGAGTCGCATCCAACTTTCCAAACCAAAATTGCTGCCCGCGCTGGTACTGACCACAAAAAGTTTCACACCGGTTGCGCTGGATACTGTGACGGTGGAGTTCACGACGAAAATAGGCGGGGTTTGGAGGATTTGAAGCGACGACAGCTCGTAGTCAAATACGTCAATATCGGCACTACAAGCGCGGCCCAAAACGGAGCCAGAACCGGGAGAAACGACAGTACCACTCGTAACAGTTACCTGGAATCGGACGGATTGGCCGGTAAACGGCCGGAGAATATAAAACTGGGGGGTGTAATCTTGGCGGCCGGAGGGCTCCGAAAGTGTTGACGTGCTCAAATCATTGGTCACCAACGTTGCGGAATCACAAACGCCACTGGCGCTGACCAGATTAACGGACTGAATCCAACCCGGTTCCATCCCGAGCCCGTCGCCGGCAGAGGTGGACACAATCCTGTATTCAAGCTCTCCCACGTTTATAAATTTCCCGGTGTAAAAAGTTGCCGGTGATTTCAAGTCAGTAACATTCAAGCTGACGAAATCGCAATAACCAGGCACAGCCCAAGCCAGGACGGACAAGCCCGCCATAACGCCAAGCCGGATAGGTCGAAACATGGATTTAAATATCAGAATATGTTCCCTCTCCCTGAATTTCTTAAGAACTATGTTTAATTAGCAACAGTCTAGCCCCTAAGCTAAACCAAGATACCGACCAGTATAAACTCTTTGCTCCTATAATATAAGGAAAATTGAGTGTTTTTTGGCACATTCCCCAAGCAGGGATTTCCCTGAAAGGCGCCAAGATTGTTATAACTGCGGCATGAGCGACTTTTCCCCTACTCCCTCGACCCCGCCGCCTTCCTCAGGTTGTTTACCCAAGCTCATTTTTCTTTTGATAGGGGCCAGTTTGCTGGTGGGGACGGGACTTTATTTCGGCGGAGGGATGCTCAAGGATACGGTTTTCAACATGGTTGGTTCGTTAAAAAAATACCAGCCCCTTCCGACCCCCCTTCCCGTCTCCCAACCCGATCCAATTAAGCTGCCGGAAGGGTATTCATTTACGGGACGATATGCAGAGCTTTTTAGCAGCCCGGCGCTGCGAATGTTCGTGGCCACCAAAGAAAATGACGGGGTTCCTTTTCCTGCTGAATCCCTTCAAGCCATGGATCTAAATCGCTATTTGTTACCGGTCCTTTTTATCGTGACTCCGCAAAATCCGGCCTTTGATTTAGATCTTCAAGCGCAAATTATGTTTGAAAAAATTCGCGTCCAAGGATCCACGACCGCCATTCAAAATAAGATTTGGATTGCCGGAAAAGAAACGCCCGCCTGGTTGGTGGAAAGCGCGATTGGGGGCCGGAAAATCACGAGCCTTCTCCTGCAGCTCCCCGGGAAAAAAATATTGCTCGCTTCCGCCGGAAAAGAATTGTTTGAGGCCGCGCCTCATCGTCAAATTATCGCCGACGCCTTTCAAGCAAAACCAGGGGATGTCTCTTTTATGGCTCCCAAGCCACCGGTCGTAGAAAAACCTAAAAAACCGGTCCTTGGAAAGAAGAAGGGAAAAGCCGTGAAAACCTCCAAGAAGAATAAAACAAAGAAACCGGTCCGGCGTTAAACTATTTAACTCGTTTGTGCCGAAAGGCGAGCCGCATCGTTTGAGAATCAAACCCCGCGGGAGCCACGCCCGTCGAAGCAAAAATATAAAGCGCGCATTGATAGACATTTCCCGCCACAGAAGCGATGTAGCTAAACCCCACCAAAAAAAACATCCAGCAAGGAATCAACGCCAATATGAGTAACGGCTGGCCAATTTGAATCGCCAGCGCGACCGCGCCCATCACCAAGAGTGTCGACGTAAAAAAAACCATTATTCCAACTCCGCTCATTCCCAAATAGCCAATAACGGTTTCTCCCCACGATTTTTTTAAGGAGAGCGCCGACGACTTCAAAACTTTGATCGGGTCCGTGGCTGTTTCAT
>CAZJOE010000014.1:0-12442 GCA_964547555.1 uncultured Elusimicrobia bacterium
AAGCGCAACATGATGCTGCGTCACATCCCCGTGATCATGCTGACCACCCGCCTCGACTTTCTTGAAAAGATGAAAAGTTTAGATGTGATCGTGGATGAGTATTTGGTGCGGCCTTTTAATCCGAAAGAGCTTCTGCTCCGGACCGATCTTGTTTTTCAAAGGACCCAATCCAATTTGGATGCCAATCCCCTCACCCGCCTCCCAGGAAACCTCGCCATTGTTAAAGCTATTAAATCTCACGTGGGACAAGGGCAGCCTTATGCCGTTGGATACGCGGACTTAAACAATTTCAAGGCCTACAATGACAAATACGGTTTTAGCAAAGGTGATTTCGTCATCGGTTTCACCGCGCGGGTCATTCTTTCGGCGGTTCAAAAGTTATCGCAGAAAGTGAATTTTGTGGGTCATGTGGGGGGCGACGATTTCATTTTTATTTGTTCTTACGATCAGGCCAACGAGGTGTGCCAGAGAATCATCGATACCTTCGATAAAGAAGTCCCGAGCCTTTATTCGGAGGAAGATAAAAAACGTGGATACATTGTGGTTGAAGACAGAAGAGGAATCGTATCTCAATTCCCCCTTCTCTCCATTGCGATCGGGATGGTTTCGGATGAGGGGAAGAAGTTCAACAACTTGGGGCAGGTCAATCACTCTTTGACGCAATTAAAAAAATACGCGAAATCATTCCAAGGAAGCGCCTATGTGCGGGACCGCCGAAGCTTGACCAACCAGCTGGCCGAGTTCACTTGGGGTCCTGGTTCTGCCGCGGGTTCATCAAAAATTTTAGAGAACATCACCCAGGCCCTTAATTCCTTCATGCCGGGCCAATTGGCTGACATCATCAAACAGAAAAATATTTCCATTTTGTTTCAGCCGGTTTTGGACATGAAGCAAGATGAGGTCATGGGACACGAAGCGCTCGTGCGAGGGCCCGCGGGCACGCCTTTGGAGTTTCCCGACGCGCTTTTCCAAACGGCCCGCACCGTGGGGTGCGTTCCGCAATTGGATGTTTTATGCATGCAGCAAATCATGGAGGTCTCGAGCGAATTTCGCCGGGGACTTAAATTGTTCGTTAATATTTTCCCGGAGACATTATTGGAGTGGGAAAGCCTGCAATCGGTCTTGAATGACCCGCGGTCCCGTCATGTGGATTGGATCTTTGAACTGTCCGGCTCCAACCGGACGTCGGACGCGCGGGAATTGTTGCACACGCTTGGACGCCTCAAAGCGCGCAGCCAAACGGTTTGCGTGGATGCGTCCGCTGCTATTCTCAATCAAGGTTTGCGGGAGCTTGCGGATTTGCGTCCTGATTACATCAAACTCAACATGAATCAATTCAAAGATATGAGCACGGATGCCCGCGTGTACAGCGAATTTTTAAAAACGATCGCGCTTATTAGTCAGATCGGTTCGGAGATTATTTGCACCAAAATCGAGTCCCGCTCGGATTCATTTCTGGCCGTCAAATCCGGCGTCCGTTGGGGCCAAGGATTTCTGTTCGCGCGGCCCGCTGCCCCCCTCACATCCATTCCTCTGAAGTAATATACTCACCCACCTTGTGAGCCACCTTTATCGCTTCATGGATAGCGCCGGTTCCTTCCGTTCAGACAACCCGGACCAGGTCAGCGGACTTTACTTTCCTCTCTGTAATGAGGAAGGCCTCTTGTCGGCCATTACGCCCGATTTACATGGAGACATCAAGCTCGATATCCATTCTTTTTTGACCCTTCCTGTTTCAACCCAAGACCTTCATACCAATCTTTCCTCGCGTAATTTTTGGATTTCCACCGGCGATTCCCATTGGTCGGTCACGGGCCAATCCGCCTGGCAGAAAGCGCTTAAAAAAGGGGAAGAGAAAGTTGAGCTCGAAGCGGGGTTCTTGTGGCAGCGAATCAAACGGTCCAATAAAAAATTGGGACTGGAAGCGGTCACCTTAAATTTTGTTCCCACCAGTGGAGAGAAACTCGAACTGATGATGGTGGAAGTTAAAAACACATCCCGAAAACCCCTCACGATTAAAGCCACTTCCGCCCTTCCGCTTTTTGGGCGTTCGGCCGATAACCTCCGGGACCACCGGCATGTCACCTCTCTTCTTAATCGGTTGAGTTGGTTTGCCCGCGGCGTGGTTCTCCATCCCACCATGTCTTTCAATGAACGCGGCCATTTAAAAAACACCATTTCTTATTTCGTGGGAGGAGCGGATGAAAAAGGGTCGGCGCCCCTCGGTGGTTTTCCGACCGTCACCTCGTTTATCGGGGAAGGCGGCTCTTTGGATAAACCTCGCGCTCTCTTTGAAAACTTTAAACCGCGAAAAAGCATCCTCCCAGCGGATCAAGGACAAGAAGCCATGGCCGCGCTTCAATTCAAACCCGTTCGATTGGCGGCAGGTCAATCCACCACTTTTATTTTGACACTGGGCATCGACCCCTCCAGCCAGAATTTTTTAACATGGACGGAGAGATTTAAAACCAAGGAAGCGGTTCTGTCTGCTCTTGAAGACACCAGGGCCTTCTGGGAAAAGGAAATATCCCGGATTCAATTCCACACCGGTGACAAAACTTTCAATAACTGGGTGAGATGGGTCCAGGTCCAACCGACGCTTCGCAAAATTTTCGGAAATTCTTTTCTTCCGGATTTCGATTATGGCCGGGGCGGCCGCGGCTGGCGGGACCTTTGGCAGGATTGCTTAGCGCTTCTTTTGTCGAACCCAACTCCGGTGCGGAAGATGGTTCTTCATAATTTTGGCGGCGTGCGGATGGACGGCACCAATGCCACCATCATCGGAAAAAATAAAGAATTCATCGCCGACCGTAACAATATTTCTCGTACGTGGATGGATCATGGCATTTGGCCTTTTCTCACCACGAGGCTTTATCTGCATCAAACCGGGGATTGGGATTTATTGCTGGAAAAAGCGCCTTACTTCGCCGGCAATAGCCATGGCGGCACGTTGCTTGAACATATCCTGGTCCAAAATTTAACCCCGTTTTTTAATGTGGGCGAACACAACATCATCCGTCTCGAAGACGCCGACTGGAATGATGGCCTCGACATGGCGCCTCACCGCGGGGAAAGCGTGGCTTTCACCCACATGTATGGATCCAATTTGGAAGCGTTGGCGGAGCTCTTAGAAACAGTCCAAACCAAAAAAGGCTGGACCTCGGTGGAAGTGGCGGAAGAAGTGATGATTTTATTGGACCAGATCCCTTCCGGCGGAATCAATTATGAGATGGTTTATGAGAAACGGACTCTTTTAAAAAAATATTCAGACAGTATTTCCAAGGGAACCTCCGGAAAGAAAATGACCGTGGCCTTCGATCTTTTGATTGCTGATTTACGGGCCAAGAGCCGCTGGATTAAAGAGCATCTCAACAAACAGGAAATTGTTGAAACAGACGGCCATCGCTGGTTCAACGGTTATTACGATGATGACGGAAATCGTGTGGAAGGCAAAAACAACCAAGGCCGGACGTTGATGACTTTGACGGGCCAAGTCTTTCCTATTTTGGGGGGGATTGCCGAAGAGAAAGAAATCGCCGATATCGTCAAAGCGGTGGAAGCCCATCTCTACGATTCTAAATTGGGCGGTTACCGGCTTAACACCGATTTTGGTTCTGAGCGGCACAATTTGGGACGGGCGTTTTCATTCGCTTTTGGAGAAAAGGAAAACGGCGCCGTGTTCAGCCATATGGTCGTCATGTACGCCAACGCGCTCTACCAGAGGGGCTTTGTGGAGGCCGGAAACAAGGCCCTTTCGTCCCTGTACCGCATGGCGGTAAATTCGGAAAGGAGTAGAATTTTTCCCGGAATCCCGGAATACTTTAACAACGAAGGCCGCGGCCGTTATCACTATTTGACCGGGTCGGCCAGCTGGTATGTTTTGACGCTTTTGACCCAAGTTTTGGGCGTGCGGGGACAAGATGGAGATCTGCTTTTGGCCCCCAAATTAATGCCCGACCAGTTTGACCGGAAAGGGGAAGCGCGAGCCACATCGACATTCGCGGATGTCCGAATCACCGTGGTTTACCGTAACCCCAGGAAACTATCTTACGCGCGAATGCGGGTGGAGAAGGTGACGGATCAGGAAGGCGAGAATGTCGAGGTTTCACGGCCTTCGGAGAAAGAAGTGCTGATCCCGCGAAGTTATTTGAAGGGCAAAAAAGATTTAACTCTGGTAGTTCTCATGACTTAAAAGGAGCGTTCATGTTTCGGCCGTACAAGTGGTTCATTAGATTCTTCGGCAGCGAACAACATTGGACCTACCTTGCTTTTTTCCGCGGCGTTCCCCTTTTCCACGGCCTCTCCTCCCGCCAACTCGGCCGCGTCATGCAGGCCATGCAAAAGCGTTCTTACCAGACAGGCGAAGTTCTTTTCCATGAAGGCCAAATCGGCAAAGCGGTTTTTATCATTGAATCGGGCCGCGTTGAATTATCGCGTACCTCTCACAACGCTGAAGTTCGTTCCTTGGGAATTTTAGGGCCCGGTCAAATCTTCGGTGAAATGGCGCTTCTTGAACAAATGGAGCGGACCGCGACCGCCCACGTGGTTGAAGACGGGGTCATCTATTTGCTGTACACGGCCACCCTCGAATCCTTGATTCGCCACAACCCGGCGATCGGTTCAAGGCTCATGCGAAACATGGCGGTGATGCTTTCAAGTTTGTTGCGGCGGACCAACAAGGAAATGGACCAGCCCCGGGGAAGTGGTTTGTGAACGAAACCCGCGCTTGGAAATACATTGGCAGCGTGGTGGGACTCGGTTTGTTTGCCTTATTTATTTTTAATGTGTGGGGAGTGTTGATTCCTTTTTTCTTAGGCATTGCCATCTCCTATTTGGTTTATCCCCTTGTCGATCGATTTGTCGCCAGCGGTTTCCGGCAGGACCGGGTTGTTCTCGTTCTTTATATTTTTCTGATGGGGACGGGACTCCTTCTATTTTTCTTTTTCCTGCCCAACTTAATTCATCAAGCTCAAGTGATTGGATTGGAACTGCCTTCCTACGCCAAAACAGTGGATTCCGCCGTGGGTGAACTGAACAAATGGCTGTCTTCCACGGTGGGCCATGCCGTGGGCCAGCGGTCCAAAATATTTGAAATTCCTTTCCGCGCCGATGTTTTTATCGACGGCGTTTTCACGACCCTTCCCAGTAATTTGCACAACGTCGCCCATTGGGGATTGTGGGCCCTGATTGTTCCTTTTGTTAGCTATTTTGGCCTGACCCAAGGCCGCAAATGGATCGACATGATTTTCCAATGGACCCCATCGGAATATGTTGAAAGCCTTTTGGGCTTGATGGCTGAAATCAATACGGCGCTCGGCGGCTATGTTCGCGGCTTGGTTTTGGAAAGCACCTGCGTCGGCCTCATTACCATGGGAGGATTGTGGATGCTGGGCCTGGATGGATTTGTTTTTTTAGGCGTGATCACCGGCATCCTCAACATCGTTCCTTTTATGGCCCCCCTGGTCGGCGGCTCTTTGGCGATTTTGGCGGGAATTTTTCAAGGGGCGAGTTCTTCGGTTCTTTTTGGAATCGTCGCCCTTTACGTGGGAACTCGCATCCTCGATGATTTCGCTTTGATTCCTTTTGTTATCGGCAGCAACGTTCAACTTCATCCGATTCTCATGCTGTTCGCGGTCCTTGCTGGCTTTGAAGTGGGCGGTATCCTGGGACTCCTCTTTGCCATTCCTGTGATGGCTGTGGTGAAAGTTGTTTTTGTCGTTCTGCTCAGATCTCGGCAAGAACGCGTGGTTCTTAACGCGGATCACGTTCATATATAAGTTAAGATTTGCCGTCATCCCCGCGAAGGCGGGGATCCAGTTTTTCAACATTCTTTTGAAAAAGGGTTAGCCTGGATTCCCGCCTTCGCGGGAATGACGTAGTAAAAGGGATGACGACATAAAGGGGGAAATCAAACAATGTGTAGTTACGGTCCAATGGTAAGTGGTGGCGGAGATAAAATTGCGTTTCTTTTGATTGCTTTGGCGCTCGGATATTGGGTTTTAAATCTCGCGGAGAGCAATCCGAATCCAATGAAGTTGATCGGCCGGTTTGTGGCCTGGATCGTTTTAATTGTTTCTGTGGGCGGATTGATTTGCTCGGCGGTGTGCGGACTCTGCAAAAGAAAACAAATGTGCCCGATGCCCTCTCACATGGCGATGCCCCTTGCAGAAGCTCCTCAAAAATAAAAATGTTTAAACGCGGCTCGTTCATCGTTTGTTTGCTTCTTGGCGCCACTTCTGGTTTTTCCGCGGAGTGGGGAAAAAGCAAAATATGGAACGATGGGCGGGCCGAAGTCGCTTTTTATGATTCCGAAAGGGTTGTCGAAGGGAAAGTGCGGGCTTTTAAAGAACAAATCCTAATCAAAAAAGAAGGCGACGCCTTAAAAATGAATATCGTTCAAAAATTTGAGGCTGAGAATTTTCCCGCCAGTTATCTCATCACTGTTTATGCCAAACAAGAAGATGTGGCCGCTCCGGTTAAAATTACCGTCGGATCGCAGGATTGGATAGGTAACCACCTTAAAATTTACAAAGAAGGGTCGCTCCAAGTAATTTCCGATCATGAGGGCGAACCCGATCAAGTTATTCCCCTGGCCTTAAACCAAGGAGATATGTTTGAAGACCAGCTTCCGTTGGCTTTGCGGAAAACCCCCTTTCTAAAGGATTATGAATTCAATGCGCGTATTTGGGGCGGGATGGCGGATAGCCGGAGTGTAAAACCAGGGTCTACCGATGCTGTCATTAAAGTTGTTGGTGAGGAAATCGTAAGGTCCCGAGCGGGCTCTTTGCCTTGCTGGATCGTTAAAGTCACCAAAAACGGCTTGGATGATACCTACTGGTTTGAGAAGAAAGAACCCCATATTTTGACCAAAATGGTGACGGCGGAGGGGAGTAAGCGTCTCTTAACCGGCCGGGCCCGCTGGACCTTTTGGGACCGCCGGATTCCCAAGCCAAAAATCCTAAATTAGCTTTTCTTTGATAATCATCACTTTTCTGGTTTTCCTTCCCTCGCTATCGGGGTTTCCCCTCCAAAATTGTTACTAAATGTTCACATCTTTTTAATGCGTTCTTAATCCCTAACTATCTATTATTACCTATCTAAAAACCATCGCAGTTAATGCCGCCCCTTTTTGTGGGCCCTCTCGAGGTTACGTAGTGAAAAAAGTTGCCATATTTCTTGCTTCCATATTATTCGCGCAGAGTTCCGTTTTTGCTTACTCGGCCGAAACCAATTTTTGGAAAGAAAGAACCCTCCTACGCCAAACGAAGGCTTCGGAGGGTGATCAATTCGCATCTCTTCCTCAGGCCGGCCGCGGATTGGTTCTCCCGTTTAGCTCAAAAGCCCTCTCAGATTTAGGCGTCGCCGCGGGGCTCTCCCATCAACAGAAAAGTCTTTTAGCGCGCGGGCGCGTGCCAACCTGGATTCAGGAAGCCGTCGCGCCTTATGCCACCATTCAGCAGATTTCAAACTCCGGTTCGACTCGCTCCGCTCGCTCACCGCAGGCAAAAATAATTTTATTGGTTCAAGATATTCATCTTCACAACGAAGCCCATCGCAATATTGAAGGGATGATCACGAAGCTGGGGCTTTCTCAGAAAAAACAGAACTCTTCGCTTCTTCTTGGGTTGGAAGGGTTGGATTCGAAGGGGATTGATTTAACGCCTTACGCGCAAATTTCAGATCGTTGGATTGTGAAAGGAATTGCCGAGGCGCTTTTAAAGGCGAAAGTTTTAAATGGGGTGGAAGCGGCGGTCATTGGATTTAAAGAAGAAGGAAAGGAAGGTGCGCTTTCACTTCCTTATCAAGTAATCGGCGTTGAAAATCAACCCGAGTTCGATGCGAATGTAAAAGCCATCAAAGACGGATATGCGGTTCGTTCAAAAATATCGGATTCGCTTTCTCAGCTCTCCAAGCAGCTCACCCATTCAAAATCCCAAATCGATTCCCCAGCATTCAAACAATTCGACGCTAAATTTACCGCTTACAACGAAGGCAAACTTTCGGTGCCTGACTATGTGATTTATTTGGATTCCGTTGTATCGGCCGCCACTCCCGAATTAAGAAAGATGGTCGCCGCCGCTTTGGTGGAAGGATCCCTCGACTTCGCCAAAGTCGAATCCGAGCGCACCCGGGTCCTCGAACAGTTGGTCGGCAAAATGAAAGAGCCGGACATTAGAGATTTGATTCAGATGAGCACGTTGTTTAAGGCCGGAGAATTGGCGACGGGCGATTATTACTCCCACCTCCAGAAAGTCTGCTCCAACCACGGAATCGATTTTGCCAAGTTCCCCGAAATGAACCTCTACATCCAATACGTGATCAAAAGCGAAAGCATTGACGCCGCCGCGTTGATGCAAGAAATAACCAGGTTGGAATCACAAGCTTTGGCCGCAGTCGCGCAAACAGAAGAAGAAAAAACTTTGCTGGCCTCCACCCGGCACTATTTCTTGATGAAGAAGCTGGTGGAATTTTCGCTGACGGAAGACGAATGGAAGCAATACAAACAAGCCGTCATCCCGGCGAAGGCCGGGATCCAGCCTCTTTCGCCTCTTAACAGTGACCAAAACGACTGGATTCCGGCCTTCGCCGGAATGACGAACTTAAAGCCGTTCGAGAATTTCTATGAAGTCGCGATGTCCCGCAACCAAACTATGGCCCGTAAAATGTCCGAGGCCCTCTCCGCCTCTTCCTCCAGCACCGCTGTCTTACTCGCCGGCGGTTTCCATACTCAGGGCCTCCTCGAAGAACTTAAAAAACACAATTTCACCATTTTGACTCTCTCCCCTAAAATAACACAGGTGGGAGAGGGTCTCTCCTCAGTTGAAGTTCTGGCCTCAGGGCGATTGCCCCTGGACCGGCTTTTTGCTGGGGAGCGACTTTTCATTCCAACACCACCGTCCATTACCAGAGTAGCGGAACCGATTCAAAGTGGGGTTGATCAGATCAAGGCCGGAGAAACCACCACTGGCAATCTACCAGTTCAAATGACCCGCCCCGACGGAACTCCCGTCACAGCCCGCATTGATTTCGAGCAGAAGTTTAGGAAAGGGATCATCCAGTCAATCAAGAATCAATTAGAGCTGATCTTGGCTGAGTTACGCGATGTGCGATCAATACTCGCAACGTGGGTAAAAAGAAATGTGCCAAATGCAAAAAGCTGGTTTAGTCAAAATAAACTTTTGCCTCTCGCCAACGTCCTAAGACAAGGAACCGTCATTCCCACGGTAACCCAAGCCCCCACTTCAGAGATATCACAATGGAATTATGTGCCTAGTTTGCAGCAATTGGGACATCGATTGACCAAGGAGATTGATTCCAGCGAATGGCTTTCTCATACCAATGCCAAGCACAAAACTTTTTATGAGAACCTTTATTCAGCCTCAAAATATTTAGCCGATCGAATTGGGTCTGCACGATATTCCTTTGGCCTTTCGCTTTATAGTCGACTTTTTAATGCTCCTCATAATAAGGACCTTCAATTTATTCTTGTGCGAGCCGGAGTTTTGCAAGGCAATCCCATGGCTCGCTACTTCAATGGAGCCCAGGCCTATATCGCCATCAGTGAAGACTTCTATCGGTTAACCATCGGCACGACCTACCCGGGGAATAACGCTGGAAAACGAATTTTTATGGAGCGGTTGCTTCACGAATTGGCCCACAAAAATGAAATTGGCAATTATGAAAGCGAATTAGCGGAAGAAACTGATGTGATTGCCGATGTGGACTGGGCGTTGTGGAACATACTTGGGGAAAACGATAGGGAACTTGAGGATTTCCTTGTTTTAATTAAGACCGAGAAAGGACATGAGATTATTAGCGGTGGATGGAAATATAGCAGGTTTCAAGACATTAAAGACTGGTTGGATACAAATTCCGAAACCAATCAGCCTGGAGAATCTCTAAAACGTACGAGAGCTTTGCGGGAAAAAATAACGGAGCTTATCGCCGCCAAAGTCATCAGCACCGACATCCGCCGCGAAGGAAAAACGTGGCGCGCAAAACCGTCAGCCTCCACGCAGAATTTTATCTTCAGTCTTATCGCGCCGATCATGGAATCTATCGGTGTCCTCTTGTTGGTTGGAGCCCTTTACCTTTTGCCGTTTAGTGGAGAAGCCATTTTTGGGTTGGGAATGGCTGTTTTAATAGGAATTACTTTCGGCATTGCTTATTGGAAAGACCGTGCATTCCATCTTTCTGTAGAAACATTAAGACGAGATTTGAATCGCCGGAACCAGATTTTGTTCGCCCGCAGTATTCAATATTTCTTATCCATTGTCCCCATTTTATTCCTGCCTGCTTATCCGGATTATATCGTCCTGGCCCTAGCGATGGGATGGATTTTGCCAGCGGCATGGGTCGCAACTTGGAATTATTTTGCTTTAAAAAATTGGTCACCAGCCGTTAAATCTCCTCCCAGCACCTGGAGCAACCAAGGCGCGGCGCCGAAATGGGATGAGGTTAAAGATCAGGTAGTGAGCGGAATTGAAGTTCCAACGCAAGGGGTTTTGCATAATTTGGGTGAAATTTTTGCATTCCCAGATGGAAGACGTCACGATGAGGCTTATAGGTTCGTGACTCAAGCAGACAAGTATCCTTTTCTCTTCAATTTAGATCGAGCCCTCATGGAATTTAGAGCCAGACTCAACCTCACTGGTACCGATGCCGCAAATGAACTTCTACCAGAATTGCAAAAACTTTTTACCACCCCACTAAATGGATATATGTCGTTTGTGTTGGTGAAACCGGGAGCTTTAAATGGAAATCCGATGGCCCGTTATTTTGTGGCGGGCTTTCCCGTTATCGCCATTGACCATGATTTTTATCGATTGACCATCGGTAACCCATTCTTAAAGTCGCTTCAACGGAAGGCGGCTGTCCGGATCTTCCTTGAACGGTTTTTCCATGAATTGATGCACAACGATCACAAATATCAGGGAGAGGACGATCCCAACCAGAAGTACAAATTTTATTTAAAGGCAGAGACGGATGTTATTTTCGGCATTGATTGGCAGATTTGGGAAGTATTGGGGGCCACCGAAGATCCAGAAGTGTCCGAGTTTTTGACGGTAATTAAAGACTTTGACCCATCAGTCCACGGGCTTATCTCAGGAGGATGGAAATTTAAAGAATTCCGATGGATCTATGAATACGTAAGTGGATACGTAAATGAAGACTTTCCCGCGCCAAGACAATGGAGAGACGCGGCTGTTCGGGAAGTTATTCAGATAAGAATTGCTGAACAAGTTGTCAAAAAAGGCGTTTCTACTCACGCTTATACTTGGGGCAAAAGCGAAAAACCCAAAACCGGCGCGCTCCTGAACCGTTCTTTGCTGCCCCTCGTGACAGCCGCGGGTGCCGTGGTTTTGCTTTTGGTTCTTGGTGCCTTCGGCGCCGACGCGCAGACGGTGATCAATGGCGTTGCGTCGGTGGTGGAATTCGGATTTGAATTGGCGAGGGATATCGATGGAAAAGAACTTGTGCTTTTGTCTGGCCTGGCGCTTGGGACAAGGAAAAGAAATCGCCAAACAGAGCCTGAAGATTCTCATCCAGACGAAACTGCTGGTTCGACGCCAAAGCAGTTTGTTTATCTTGCTGGTATTGACAATCGGGGGGACCCCGGTGAACGGTTGGAGAAATACATTGGATTATTGATGGAGGCGATAAGCAAAGATGATCTTCTTCTTGCCGAGGCTATTGATAATCAGATGGGACTCATACCCCAAGAAAAATTGGTTCCACGTGAGCGAGAAAAACTAAAAACGTATAGAGAAAAATATCTTGAATGGCGGAACGGACCTTCTATCACAGGATCGATTTCTAAGCCTGCATCTTTTTTCCCCAGAATACTTCCCACCCTTATTTTTAGTCTCGGCGCTACTGTGCCTGTTGGTCTTTCATTCTTTTCTGACCCAACATCGGCGCTTGTCGCAACAGGAGTTTGGGTTGCTTCTCTGGCAACTTATTGGGGAACTCGTAAATTTGCAAATAGTCGAAGCCAAGAATGGAAAACATCAAAAGCCGCGGAACAGTTCGAGGCTCTCGTGTCGGCCAGAAAGACCGCCGATGTCGAGGCGATATCGAAATTAAAAGAACAGGCAGAAGAACAATACAACGCGATGGAAGAGCTGTTGAATACGAACCCCAGTGAAAAAGAGCGCCGTGAGCTTGCTTATCAAGGATTGGTGATGGCTTATTCTCAACTTTCCAGCAATTTAGCGAAAGACCCGCCTTCACGCATCGGTGGCCTGCCTTTGGTAGCGTGGAGACAACGGATCAAAGAATCGGAAGCCCGTGCTATTACATCCGAGACAGAAGGCGAGTTGGCCAATGATTTGAACGCTTTGGCAACCGAACTTAATTCCCAAGGAGAGGCCATCTCCGACATCAGAAAAAAAATTGGCGAATTTGAGAAATTCCAACCCTCTCTTTTTTCTGGGGCCTT
>CAZJOE010000015.1:0-12411 GCA_964547555.1 uncultured Elusimicrobia bacterium
CGTTGATGGAAGCTTGCAGTTCAAAAGAGGATCCAACAGGATTATCACTCGCCCAAGTCAACGTAAAGGAGCTGGAATAAATCTTGCCAGTGACAATGACCGGCGTTTCAGGACGTTGCGCCCGAGTGAATTGAGAAAGCACATCTGAAAGCAAACTTTCTCCGCGCGCGTTGAATCCTTTCACTTGATAGAAGTATTGGGTGTTTGGAGCCAAAACTGAATCGGCACGAGTTAAACCGGCAGGGACAATCTCAACTTCTTCAGGGCTGGACATGTTTTGCGAAAGCGAACGCAACACGCGATATCCTTCGGCTTCATGATCGATAAGCGATCCATCTTCCCACGTCAAAACCAATTGATCGTAAATCGTTGCTCCGGCTGGCAAAGCAACTGAAATGAGTGTTGGTTTAGCAGGAGCCCCCACAAACTCTTTTACCAATGTCGTCTGTTGGACGATATCCGTCGCTGCGCTCGTTACATTGTTGAATGCCTCAATCCGCCGTTGATAATTAGTATTGGACAACAAACCAGTTTCTGTAAATTCAAATTCGTTATCTCCCAAAGTCTTCACAACTGTTCCATCGAGTTTGACCACACGGTAACCAACCAATCCAACACGATCAGCCGCAAGCGGCGCGGCCCATGTCCATTTTATTGAAGACGCGCTGACGGCGACCCCGGCTGGAGTGAGGGGCGCTCCAATTGTGTTCAACGTAATTCTCTGGAACGGCGACCACTCTTGCTGGTTTAATCCCGCGTCAATTGTCTTAACAGCAATGTCATAAGACACACCTTGGTTTAGACCCTTAACGATAATTTCGTTCTTTCCATTTATTTTGGCGGGGCGAATGAAATTACCCATCATTGGACTTCCGAACGAACCGGAATTAACCGTGTCTCCGTTTATTCCTTTAACTTGGACGGAATAATAAAGCGAGTTGGGCGAAGCGGGACCGTTTGTCGAGCCGTCTCCCGCATCGCTCCAGCGAACATGCAGCTGAGAATTCTCATATTTAAATTCGAATCCATCTGATAACGGAGTCGTTGGTTTTGGATTCGGGGTCTGCGTGTAGTTTTTCAAAACCATGAACCGGTCCAAGGTGGGACCCGTGCTCTGACGACCGATCGCGATTAAATCCGGGTTTCCATCTTTGGTGTAATCAGCGAAAGCCAAAGCCGCTGTATCAAGACCGGAATCAGGACCGAATAACAATTCTCCTTGAGCTGAATCAAAAAGACCGGCGCGTTGAGGAACCAAAATTGTTCGTGGTCTAGAAATGCTTTCCAAATAACCAGTCATGGCCAAATCGATAAGTCCATCGCCGTTGTAATCGGCCACTTCAATATCCCCGGAGCGCAATCCCGCCACACCAGGATTTAATTTCTGGAACGTCGCCGTTCCCGAGTTGGCCAGTTGGTTCACGAAAATATTTGATTGACCTCGAATCTGGCTCACGACATCGAGATCGCCGTCATTATCGTAATCAGCAACCGCAAAGCTTCCGTATGAAAAGATGTTAAGCGGAAGACTCACAGGAGCAATCGAGAACGGAGTGTCCGCCAGACCTGAGTTGAAGAAAACTCGAAGTGACGAAACATTATTTTTTCCAACGCCCATGGCGACAAGATCCATGAGGCCGTCTCCATTCATGTCCGCCAAACGAAGTTGACCTTGGGCCACGCCGTAATCATTGCTCAAGTCCCATCCATCAAGATGAGTGAAGGAACGAGCTTCATTTTTAAGAACCAAGAGGCGGTATGTTTTGGTGGTGGCGCCGGTGTAACCCATGATGGCTAAATCTTGTTTCCCGTCGTTATTGATATCACCAAAAGCCAATGAACCATCTGCGGAACCGTAATCATTTAATTCAATTTTTCCGAAATCGCGAGCACTAACCTGTTGGTAAACGTGGAGCCTCTCCGTGCCTGTCGTCTCCGAACCGGTCACAGCAAAATCCATCAATCCGTCATTCGGATTCAGATCACCAATGGCCACAGCGGAATTCTGCAATGCTAAGAAAGGTGTCGGATCTAACTTCTCGAAGGAACCATCCGCTCCGAAATAAGCTTGCGTCACTTTAACGACTGACGTTCCGCTGGATCCGGAAACAACAAAGTCCAAATTCTTATCGCCGTCCAAATCTCCCCACGCCACGTCGCCTCTTGCGAGTCCGAAATTTTTACCGAAGGGTTCAAACTCAATTCCGAAAGTAGAAGCAACCGCGGAAGCCATAACCTCTGTGTTAGTTAAGCCCGATGCATCTGCTGCTTGGAGCTTGAATTCATAGGTTCGTCCCGGAATGAGGCCAATGACTTCTAACGTTTCGATGCTGTTGTAGGGTTGAGGAACGGGGATGGTCACCAAATTGGAAAGATTTTCCCAAGCGCCTGTCCCCTCTCTGTACATCAGTATATAGGAGGAAGCTTGGCCTTCTGTGTCATCAGCGCCTGGAGCATTCCATCTAAGTTTGACTTGGAGGCCCATGGTGGCCGTAAAGTTGGTGATTTCGCTCGGGCGAATTCCTTCCACGGGGAAAGGTTGAGCCTGGGTGATCAATGTCCCTTGCGCATTGGAAGCGTCCAAGGCGCCGATTTTGACGAAATATGTTTTTCTGTCTTGAACCTTGATTGGCAAGAAGGTGTTGGACGTCACGATTCGTTGAATGGTTTTAGGAGTGACCTCCGTTGAAATTTCCACCAAATATCGAAGAGCGGCTTGTGGCGTTTTATCATCGTTGGGAGCAGACCAAGAAAGCGTCCTCACCGCGCCAGAATCGGAAAGCGTTGCGGTAAAGATTGGGTCCGGCACTCGGTTGGTAGCTATGACAAAATTAGAGAAGACGCCAAGATTAGATTTGGACGTTCCATCCATGCCTGCGGCAATTAAATCAAGATCGATATCGGAATCTGTATTTCCAAGTACAACAGGTCCAGTAAATCCATGATCCGCTAACAAGTCGAGAGGAATTCCCAAGGTTCCGTTTGTATTTTGAAGAAGGAGCAGTCGATTTTTACCTGTCGAAGTTTCGCGACCGGAAAGAATTAAATCCGGAGCCCCATTGTGATCGATGTCGCCCCAAGCGAAGGAACTAGAACTTAAGCTAAGCGAAGGAGAGAGCGGGGATCCACTTGTATAGGTCCCGGCATTGTTGAGATAAATTTCGGTCGGCAATGTGCCTTCACGATCACCGGATAATGCGAAGTCCGGAAACCCGTCCATGTTGATATCGACAACAGAAATTTTTCCCGCCGACGTGTTTAGTTTGTCGGTCGCAACTGGGTCTGCAAAAATTTTAGCGGAATCGGTCAAAACCACATTTCGGTAAACCGCTGTTTGAGGATTGCTGCCTGAAATTCTTCCTGAAACAACAAAATCAAGCCAACCGTCTTTGTTCACATCCGCCCATGCGGCATGTCCGCCGAGAGACAGGGTTTTAACTGAATTAAGAATGCCGTTTTGATTTTGGTAGAGGTTGGTGATGTTCGAACCACTGAAGGAAGATTTCCCGCTGATTAAAAGATCGGAGAAACCGTCGTTGTCGTAATCTCCCCAACTTAAGCTAGAGGGCTCAACATTGGGACCAAAGTTGTTGTCATAAACAAAGGTTGAGGTGTTTCCGTTATATCTGTAGAGATAGGTGCGCGCCACCAATTGAGATCCAGATTTCTCAAGTCCGCCAAACACCAAGTCCGGAAATCCATCGCCATTAAGATCTCCAAACGCAGCGGAACCAGAAACCATCGGCCGGGGAAGCTCTTGAACCATTGTGAAGGAGCCGGCGGCATTGGCCTTATATATAAGGACGGACCCTGCGTGAGTCGGAGAAGAAGACCCAAGAACAACAAATCTTTTTTCCCCACCCAAGGAAGTCATGGCCAAGGCGCCATTTTGGATTCCGGGGAGAGACTGAGTGAGGCCCAAGAATCCGGCGGTGGCAGAAACTTCATTGCTCAGAGGGGAGCTTCCGCTCTCATCAAGAGCCTTTATCCCGAATTTGTATAGCGTTCCTGGGATAAGGCCGGGAATAACAGAAAACTCTGGTTGGCCAGTGGTCTTGGGTGCGGGCAAATCAACTTTGGTGAAATTGGTGTCATAACTTCCATTGGTCCAATGACGAAGATCATAAGACGTGGCTTTCCCCTCCACCCCATTCGTTCCAGACGCCGTCCAGTTGAGAATTACTTGCGCTCCGGTTTGAGCAGGAAGCAATGTGATTTGTCCAGGGTCAATGCTTTGGACTGTGGGGGTGACTTCATTGGACCATTCACCAGCGACCAACCCGGCATCAACAGCTCTTACGCTGATTTTGTATTCCGAATTGTCTCTGAGAGAAATGGAATAGGAAAGCAAATTATTATTTTTAACTGCAGCGATTGAGCCCGACAAGGGAGACCCCAACGATGTACTTAAATATGGGACGAAGTTGTTTCCAACTTTGCGCGTCACCTGAAGGTCATATCCCATTGATTTTCTATCTGTATGCGTTCCCGGGTTGCCACTATCGGAAGGAGCAGACCAAGTTAAATTAATCTTGCTGCCATTGGGAGTGGCTAACAAATCAGTTATCTGATCGGGGTTTTCGTTCTTAGAAAGGGGCAATTTGTCCCTTAAATTGTTTTTTAGATAAACGAGTTTTTTATCGGTCCCTTCCGTCCCTGTAACCACGAGATCTAAATCTCCATCATGATCGACGTCACCCAACGCTACTTGAGAGTCGTCCAACCCTTTTTCAAACCCCAGAGGTTCCACGGTTTCCCATGTTGATGTTGGAAATTGATTCAAGTAGACCATGAGACGAGGCTTATTATTTATATCTTGGCCCGATACCACCAAATCAGATTTCCCATCATTGTTGAGATCGCCAATCGCAAGGCCACTCACTTGGTCTTTATTGGAAGAAATGGCACCGATGATTGCCGGGGACGCCATACTGACGGTTCCAACAGAAGAGTTGTTAAAGAATATCAGGGTTTGCTGCTCAGTCTTGCGGTGACCCGTTACAGCTAAATCAAGTTTTCCATCACCGTTAAAATCGGCAAAACCCAACGCCGCTTCGTAAAGTCCATCTCTATTTTCACTACCAAACAACTCGACTGGTGTTTTATATCCGCCATTGGGATCGGCGAGTGAAATTGAAAGATAGGGGCTGAGACTGGAATGCCTACCAGCGAAAGCGATATCGATGCGCCCATCTCCATCAACATCGGCCAAGGCCACCGCAGCGCCTTCTTTTAGTGAAAAGTCCAAAACTTTTTCCGAAACGAACGGTGTGCTTAAGTTTTCACGAATCACATTTCTGAAAACATAGATTCCATCCAAGGACCGTCCAATTCCCACCGCGTCTAAATCTCCATCGTTGTCCAAATCAGCCCAGGCCACATTTCCTTCCGAGAAAGAAGGAAGACCGGTTTGTTGTTGAAGCACCATCGGGTCAGCGGGATAAACGTTCTTATAAAGAGTCGGGGTGACGAGCGCGTCTAGTTTTCCGTCGTTGTCAGCGTCGATCAAAGCAAGAGAAGATTTGAGAGAGGTCGTTTGTGATGCGGACAGGACGCCATATTGGCCTTGGAGTTCCCGAATTTCTAGGCCCGTTGAATTAACCAAGACCGCATCCAAAATAGTGTCCCCATTCATATGGCCCAGAGCAAGTTGTCCGCCACCCGCCGCGACAATGGATTTTTCGAGAATCAAATTACCGGCCACGGCACTGAAAGTTGCCAAAGCATTTTGACCACCAAACTCATCTATCCCACGAATGCCGAAATAATAAGTTTTAAGGGGATCGAGACCGGTGATCATTACCGATTCAGGGTGACCCGGATCAAAGTTCTGGGGGTTGGGAATAACTGCGGGCGTTGGAAGGTCCGCTATAGAGGTTGCTTCTTCATTGAACTGGGTTTCGTTTGTGATCGGAGTTTCCGACATACGAATGTTATAAGCCGTAAGACGACCTTGGTTCCCCGCGCTTCCCGGCGCGGTCCATTTGAGTTCGATCTGCGCTGATTTCATTGCGACGAAGTCAGTGAAGTTTCCCGGGGCAATATCATTGAGAGTGACCACAACATCGCAGGCACCCGGAGTCTGACAAGACCATTCTCCCGCACGTAAAGATGAATCAATGGCTCGAACTTTTACGTAATAGGTGGCCTGATCTTTGAAGTTAAAAGCTCTCTTTAAATTACCCGTGGCTGACATACCAATGGTGGGTGTATTTCCGTTTAATGGTTGGGCTTGGTCTCGTGCAACCAAATAGGGCACTCTGCCTAAGCTATTGCGAGAGTCATTGATGTCAATTGTGAAATCGTATGTGATGGCTTTTTTATCGAGACCAGCTTCCCCATTCAAGGCCCATGTAAAGGTCGAAACCGTTCCATCAGTTAAAAATGAAAGAGTGGAAATTGCAGGAGCTGCGTTGGCGGTAGCATTCGCATTCTTAAGGAAGAGAATCGGCCGTTCGCCATCGGTACGAAGCCCAGTGACCACAATATCGGGTTTGTTATCGGCGTCCATATCTCCAATGGCGAGAGAAGCTTTAGATAATCCATTTCCAGCACCGAGAGGTTCTTCTTTTCTCCACGTCATGCCCGTCGCTGGGAAACCGTTCGTATCGTTTATATAAACCAAAACTTTTGGTTTGTTGTTGTCATTGGCATCGATCCCCGAAGCCACCAAATCAGGATAGCCGTCGTTGTTTAGATCGGCGACAGCAAGAGAACCGTTGCCCCCTTGGGCAGAGAGTTGCTCAGGAAAGGAATGCTGTTTAAAAAACGGCGCGGCAAGATTGGAGGTCCCCTCGAAAATACTCAAGTTGTGGCCGAAATTGCTTTGGGTTCCCATAACGGCGATGTCCCAACGACCGTCCAAATTAAAATCTCCCACAGCAATGGACGAATTGCGATATCCGAAACTGGAAGTAAGAGGCTCGTTAAAGAGAGTAAATGTTCCCGCGCTTTGTTTAAGAACCAAGAATCGCGGCTTGGCATTGGCGCCCGCTCCATCCCAACCTGTCACAGCCAGGTCAAGCGCGCCGTCTCCATCAATATCTAAAGCCGCCACGGCCGCCCCGCTGGACAAATTAATATTGAAAATTTTCCGCGCGACCATTTGAGCGGTGCTTCCCGCTGTTTTATTTTCAAAAAGTTGAATGCCATCCAATCCGCCCCCAACCGCGACCACGTCCATGTCTCCATCATTGTCGAAATCGCCTGAGGCCATCGCCCCACCAGAGAAGCCAGGAAGACCCGAAACCAAAGGCGTGTTCGAGTTATTAATAAAGAGGTTGGTCACATTGGCTCCAGAGTCGGGAGTGCCGGCGACCAAGATGTCTAAGTTTCTGTTGGTATCTCTGTCCACACCAAGAACAGCCAAGGCTGGGTTTTTAAGATTTTGATTTCCGATCAGTCCGACTTGAGTAAAGTCTGCGGTTCCTGAATTTCTAAAGAGAGTAGAAATGTTCGTCCCAGCTTTGTTTTCGCCAACCATTAAAATATCCAGTTTGTCGGAGGCAGAGAGAGGCGCCAGCGCCAAAACTCCATTGGCAATACCATTCCCTTTCGAAGTGACAGCAAATTGGCCGGCCACCGCGGTAACAGTATCGCTGGGGACACTGGGGGTGCCGGATTGATCTTCAGCAACAACCCGGAACGAGTATTCCGTACCGGCCGTGAGATTCATAATTTGGCGTTCTTCTGTTTCACCTGCCGGTTTCAAATTGGTGGTGAACGTCGCAAGTTCAGCACCTGTTGCTGCATTATAAACACGATACCGCGTTACCGTTCCTCCTTGGCGGCCATCTTGACCCGGAGCGGTCCAACTTAAAAGGACTTGACCAGCGGACGATGCTTTTAAGTTGGAAATTTTTGCAGGGGCAATCGCCGGAATAGGCAGAGGCTTAAGAGGGGTTGTCCATTCTCCCGTTTGTAAGCTGGCATCAATGGCTTGAACCTGCCAAGCGTAGTTGGTTAAGTCCGGTAAGGTGAGAGAGAATTTCACTTTCTCTCCAGTTGGTGCATGCAGAACATAATTTCCCAACAAGGGCGTTCCATAGAGAGGCGATACCATATCCAGATTGTCGGAAGTCCTCACGATTCGAAGATTGTAATAGAGTCCTGCTCCAGCAGGAGAATTCCAGGAAAGAGTGACTTGCCTTGTTTCATGCGATATGTCATCGGCCAAAGAAGTGGGCGCGGCTATTGTGGGACGAGGAGCATCACCGGGATTTCTAATTAAATTCTTCATCACAACCATACGGGGAAGATCTCCGCTTTGAGGTGTGGATTGCTGTCCAGAAACCAAGAGGTCGACGTCACCATCTTTATCATAGTCGCCTGCCGCCAAACTACCGACATTCAAACCATAATCTTTTCCGAATGGATATTCTTGAATTTCAAAAACACCGCTAAAGGTAGAAGAGTTACCTCCTTTATTTTTGAAAATGTGGAAACGACTAGACCTTGAAGTTCCCTGTGAAGAGCCAGCAGCTATGAGCTCAGCTAATCCATCATTGTCCAAATCAGCCCAAGCCAGCATGCCTGTCTGCGTACCCTGCCCACCAATATAAACACCAGGCGTGATTGTTAAAACCTTATTTCCAAAGTTATAAGTTCCGTTACCGGTGTAAACGTTTATAAATGTATTGGAGTTGGATGGTTCCTTTCCTGCAGCAGCCAAATCAAGAAACCCATCATTGTTGTAATCACCCCAAGCTACTTCTCCCCCTTCTAATCCGGTGATGGTCCAGCGATTCTTGAAGGTGCCATCAGGTTCATTGGAAAGAACTTGGATTCCTTTTCTTGAAATAAGCGCCACATCCAAATCGCCATCGTTATCAACATCCGCCCAGGCCATGGAACCGCCGGAAATGGCGGAGGCTTCGGTAGAAATCAAAGTGGGTTTCCAAGTATTAACCGGATAATTTTTGAAGGCGGTGATTCCAGCGGATCCACCAATGGCGATGAGATCTTGAGTTCCGTTCGCATCATAGTCGGCCCAACGAATGGTTCCCCAGCTTCCCAAATTAACACTAGTAGTCCCGCGCGGGTCGAAGCCAGCTTGAAAAGTATAGTCATCAGCGCCACGATTGCGGTAAAGATAAATAACTGACCCCGTCCCAACAAGGTTACCGCGAATCGCAAAATCTAAATTCCCATCGTTGTCATAGTCGGCAAAAGCAACAGTGGAATCTTGGAATTTATCGTTGGTGAATGTTTGATGAAGGGTAAACGTTGAAACATTGTTGATGAAATCATGGACATAAACTTGAGTTGCAAAATTGTCTCCATTTTTTCCCGCAATCACCATGTCCAATTCCCCGTCGTTATTAATATCACCCCAGGCCACAGCGCCCTGCGTCATGCCACTTTCATCACCCAAAATATTGAACGCTGGTGTAAACCGTCCTGCTTTGGCTTTCACAAAAACAGGGTCTGCGTCCGTTTTGCTATTGCTGGAGATCACGGCGAACCAATAATCTTGATTGGGGACAAGACCTGAACTAATAGCCACTTCTTGAGTTTTACCGGGAGACGCAGGAACAACAGGAACAGTAAACAACTTCCAATCCGTGGACAGCGCAGGAGGCTGGCTCGCAGAAGATTGGATGGAATAAATCTTATATCCGTTAACGGTGGTTGTACTTTCCACATCACCGCTGGGGGAGGTCCATGAAAGCAACACTTGAGCGCCGGAATCAGCGGTGAGATTTGTGATGGGCATCGGCTTTACCACAGGAACCAGCAATGTCCCTCCAACCGTGAAAGCACTTCGGTTCATGCTGGCATCAAGAGTTTGAACTTTCCAGAAATAAGTGACCCCATCATCGAGATGGACGGCGATTCCGTTACGCGCGTTATCCACCGTGGCATTGAGATACGTTCCCATGAAAGGAGAACCATGGACGCCGCTCACAATAAAGGTGGAAGGATCCAACGCAAAGTCAACGGAAGAAATTTGGATTTGATACATCAGTCCTTCGTTGCGTGTTTCGTCCGCGCTCGCTGGAACTGTCCAGGTAAAGGTAGCGGTTCTCACTTCCACTTGAGCATTCAAGGTTTGCGGAGCCATCGGGGGATTGTTGGTTGAACCAATATTAGGGAAGTTCTTAAAGAGAGTTTGATTGGCGCCATCGTGCCCTGCGATGAAAATTTCAGGACCCACTCCATTTAATTTTCCAAACGCCACGCTCCCATTCTTAACTCCGGAGCCGGTTCCCAAAGGTTCTTCAAAGTCCCAAAAATTGGGCTCTCTTCCATTATTTTTATAAACGACAAACCGCGCGTTATTATTTACATCCTGACCCATCGTTGCCAAATCAAGTCGGCCGTCATTGTTAAAATCACCCCACGCCAAAGAACCAGCACGATCATCGGTGCTTCCCGAATCCAAGCCAAAAGTGAGAGGTGAAGCCGAAAAATCATTTTGCGTATTTTTATAAACAACTACTTTCTTGCTGCCTCCGGATTCGCCTGAAACCGCAAAATCAATCCATCCATCCGAATTAAAATCTCCCCAGGCCACAGCCGCTTTTGAATATCCGTTACCAGGTGCAAAGATGGGTTCATCAAATTTGAGGTTCCCTTTATTTTTAAGAACGGCTAAATATCCATCACCCGCTACTAAAATATCCAATTTCCCGTCGCGGTTCGCGTCACCCAATGCCAACGACCCATTCTCAATCGTTCGAAGGGTGACGCTCGAAATATTGATGGCCACCCGATCTCCATTCCGGGTCACAAATCGGATAAAAGCGGAATCAGCTGGATCTCTTTTTCCTAAAACCGCCAAATCAACGTCGCCGTCATTGTCCAAATCTCCCGCCGCGTAGGCGCCTCGGTGGAAGGTAGGCACATCGAAGAAGGTCACACTCACCGGCCGTTCAAAAAATGTTCCGTCTTCCTCATTGACCAAATATCGAGTTATGGACTCATCCGATACCACGAGGTCCAAGTCCGCGTCGCCATCAAGGTCAATCCATTCCATTTGCGGATGAAGTTTTGGATTGGTGCTGCCCAAGTTCTTATCGAACACTTTCACATATCGAATGTTGAGAGGATCCCAACGATAAACACGAAGCGGCGTGGAGCTGGTGGCCAAACCAAAAAGGGCCACATCGGTGTAACCGTCGTTATTAAAGTCAGCCAGTTTAATGGAAGGATCTTTAAGATCTTGCGGCAATCCCAAATTCGGTGTGACACCACCGGGAGGCGTGTTGAAAGAAGCGTTGGAGGTTACCTTTAAAACATTGGCGGCGTTACGAGATTTGGCATGGAAATTGTAATGAGTGCCGCCTTGCAAGCCCGTTATCAACACGCTATGAGAAGTCACGGGAGTCGGATCCAGTGCTGTTGAATTTTCGTAACTCGTTTGTTCACCCCAATCCACTTGAGAATCGGACGGTTGATTGGTGGTCCAAGTGATGCGAGCTGAATTGGGAAACACATCGGTAGCGATGGGAATTGAAATTGTAAAAGGACCGGCGGGCGAACCGATATCAAAGAAGATTTGGAGGTCCTCCGCATTCGTATTTCCCGCGACGTCTTGGCAGCGGACATAAAACTTTGTTGCTCCATCTGTCAGCCCTTCAATCAATGCCGTGTGGTGAAGTCCATCTACGGTTTCCAGGGTGTTGATTTTTCCGGGATATGAAACAGAAGCTCGGGTTCCGAATTTACAAACCGCGCTTTCATCGGTGGTGAGGCTAATGACCGTTTCCTCTATGCCTGCGTCTAATGCCTCATCTGGTTTTCCATCCGACATCACAGGAACTGTATTATCCACATAGATTTGCATCATGGCCGACGTCGTCACGTGGTCCGCGGTGTCAATCGCCTTTGCAGTTAAATCTTTCCACCCATCTGCGACTGGAGGAGTGGTGCCCTTTGTGTCCCAAACGGTTCGATAAGGAGCACTCGCATCTTCTCCCACCATGACACCATTTACATAAAATTCGACCTTGGCAATTCCACCTGTGAGCTCATCCTGCGCTGTTGCGCTGATGGTCACCAACCCACTCATATGCGCATTGACGGGTGGCGTGGTAATCGATACCGTTGGCGGCAAGTCGGAGGCGCCTCCAATATCAAACGAGATCCGGTAATCTACTGGTGTAATGTTTCCCGCGACATCTTGGCAGCGAATATAAAACTTGGTCGTTCCATCCGTGAGATCTTCAATCAACGCCGTGTGATGAAATCCATCAACCGTTTCCATGGTGCTGGCTTTATTGGGATAGGGAACAGCGGCATTCGTTCCAAATTTACAAACCGCTATTTCATCGGTGGTGAGACTAATGATCGTTTCCTCTATTCCTGCTTCTAATCCCTCATCTGGTTTTCCTTCCGACATCACAGGAATCGTGTTGTCCACAAAGATCGGCACCATCACCGAAGTCGTCACCTGGCCCACTGTGTCAT
>CAZJOE010000016.1:0-12240 GCA_964547555.1 uncultured Elusimicrobia bacterium
AATCACGCCGGCGACCGCTTGTCCCGTATAAGACGTTGAAGCCCCCCCTCTTGTGATTTCAATTCGGTTCACGATGTTGATGGGAATTTGACTCAAATCCACTTGAGAATCGAATTCGTGCATCAAGGAGCGTCCATCCATAAGAATGAGAGTTTGAGCGGGGCCCTGCCCTCTCATTTTTCCAAGAGCCAGTTGCCCGCGTCCGCCTTCCCGTTCGATATTAATTGAAGGAAGGCCTTCCAAGGCGTCTCCCACTGAATAAATATTGCGTCCCACCAAATCTTCCTGGGTAAGAATGGTGACATTTGAGGGAAAGAGATCTTCAGCGGCGAGGGGAGAGGAAAGAAGGCCAATAGATAAAAGTAAAGAAGAAAACTGAGGAAACCGAGACACGCAGTTAACTGGCCGGGGCGGGTTTGACGATTAAGATCGAGTTCCCTGCTTTGGAAACGGATTTGTTGTTGGGATCTTTGATGCGCTTGTTGTCCAATACAAATTTGTATTCATAAGAGCCGGGCGCCAATTCGATTGAAACGGACCAAACATTGTCTTTTTTAATCATGGGTTTTCGAAACCATTTGTTGAAACTTCCCACAACAAAAACTTTTTTGGCGGCGGCGCTTGGCAAAGTAAATTGGATGTTTCGCTTCCCATTTTTATCAAAAGCGGGTTCATCTATATTGGGCGCGGCTGAGGGAGTCGCGGCCAAAGGGGTCGGTGTTGCTTCCGGAAGAGTGGGCACGACAGGTTTGGGAACAAGAGGGACTTCAACCGTGTTTTTTTCTTGAAGGGCGGTGAAAACGTACCAACCACAGGCCCCTGTGATCAAGATTGAAACCAACATGACGCCTCCCCAATATCCGCGGGTCATAAGGGCATGATCGTCGGTTTGGAGGGAATGGCTGCGGCTGAGGCAGGCTCTTCAGTAAAATTGGGTTTGGAAGGTTCTTTGTCACGGAGTTTGACAACTTCTTTTTCCAGCATAATGACATGTTCGACAACCTTGAGCAGTTTTTTGGAGAAATCAGCCGCGTCCATGGGGGGTTCTTTCAATTCATTGGGTTCCAATTTTACCGCAGCATGAGAGGAAATCGTTTCGATTTGGCGCTCGAGCTCATAAACTTTTTTATTCAGTTGTTTTATTTGAGTGATCGCGATTTCAAATTGAGCTTGTAAATCGGACACCCCGGGAGCCATGATCATTGTTTCTTCAGAATGATTCACCATTCGCGCGGGGCGACGGACCGGTTCGGGTTCTGGCTCAGGTTCGGGAAGAGGTTCAGGGGGATGCGCGCTGGATTCCATAGGTTGTGGCGCGTACTCGTCTTCAATTTCATGGTGTGGCATTAACATATTGCCGGAATGATCTTTATAGAGAAGAAATTTAACGGCGGAAACCAAAAACAATACAGTGCCAAGCGCGACCAAACTCGTCCCCGCCAAAAGCATCGGATCCGAGAGAATCATGTCCAACGTTTGCACATTAATTAAATTAGTCAGCTTATCCATAATTTCCTAGCGGGCTTGCCCGCTGTAGCTTCGCCACGTTTTTTTGGCGAGCGAAAGCGGGTGATGGGAATCGAACCCACATCTAAAGCTTGGGAAGCTTTCATTCTACCACTGAACTACACCCGCGCTTTTCTATTTATATGAAGTTGTTTAAAGTTATTCCACTGAATTTATCGAGATTGGAAGAAAATTCTTCGCTTGACAATTATTAATTTCAAGTTGATTTTTGGTCATAATTCCATAATACTTCAATCGTGAAGCCAAATATCTTGAGATCCGCCAGCCTAACCACGAGGTTTTAAACATGGGTTTTTCGCAGATGGATTTCTCACAAATGAATTTTGCCGCGTGGAGCGCGGTATTTAACATGGTTGTCGCCCTCCCATTGGGAGTATTTATACTTCTCCAAAACACGACCAGCAAAAAACATATTGCTTTTTTTCTGACTTGTTTGGACGTGTTTTTTTGGTCGTTTTTTTATGTGTTCTGGCAAGTAAGTACCACCGCGGAATGGGCCATTTTTTATGTGCGCGCCCTCGTCATTTTTTCGATCCTCTTCCCACCCCTCATTTACAACATGACGATTAACTTTCTTGATGTTAGAACCCTCTTTCATAAGAGGCTGCTAAAGTTTTGCTATGGATTTTCTTCTCTCCTTGTTGCGATAAATTTAGTAACTCCCCATTTTGTAAAAAGTGTTTCTCCTAAGGGAGGTTTTCCTTTTTGGCCCTCTCCGGGTTGGGCCTTCGAACTCGACAATCTAAATTTTTCAGTCCCCGTGGTGACAGGTTTTTATTTGCTTTGGGATTTTCGGCGAAAATCATCACCGGCAATGAAGAATTATGTAACCGGCATTCTCATGGCCTATATTTTTGGATACACCTGCCTTTTTACGAATATGTTTTTGTGGTACGACATTGACATCTATCCTTTTGGGACAGCCGGGGCTGGACTCTTCATGGTTTTCCTTGCAATTTTATTTTTCAAAGCAGGAATGTTTGACCCCAAAACCTTTTTACGAGATACGATTAGCTTTGTAATTACAACAGCATTTTTGGGTGGCGCGGTGGCATTGGTAGTGGAGATAATTACAAAAGATGATCTGGCTAGTGTCGCAGTTTTTTTCTCCGTGTTTTTTATTCCAGTCATCTATCAAAGGCTACACAGGCATGTTAAGGCATGGATCCAAAAAATTGGTTTGGGCGGAGCGACGCAGTACCTAAAAGCCATGGATACCACGCTTGAGAAAATTAAAGAAACCACCTACACCTATGATGATCTCGCCAGAAATATTGTCTCCTCGGTCCTTAATACATTCCCCGTCCAGATGGCGGCGGTTTATTTTTATGACCTTAATAAAAAAGAAATGGTCCTTCGGGCTCAAAAGGGAATGAAAAATCCGAGTTCGCAAAATCTACTGTTCAATCGTTCGGTTCTGGCCATTCCAGAGATGGATCCTCTTTTGGCTTATATTCAAATTAAGAAAGAAGTCCTCATCCGAGATGAATTGATTATTGTGGTCAATAAATCTGCCGAGGTTCAGAAGCCCGTTATTACGTCCATGGAGAGGATTGAGGCGGAAGTCAGCGCTCCCTTGGTGGTGATAGGACAAGTGAAAGGATTGCTTATCCTTGGAAAAAAGAAAAACAATGACGCTTTTAATGAGGAAGACAGGGATGCCATTGCGGCGTTCGCTCGGATGGGTGAAGAGATCATGCGCTATATCATTAGTATGGAAACGGAGCTTCGGAACACGGCTCTTTATTCACATGATATGCATCACGATACGAAAGCGCTGTTACAAACGTTTGGATTTTTATCATCCCCCATGGCCCAGAAACAACCACTTGAAAAGCTGCAAACCATTTTGCGGCAGGCCGAGGCCGTCGCTAACCACTTAAACAATATCGTCGAAGCCAATCGAGATAGATCCCATTTAATTATGAGATCGATTCGAGGAGAATATGAGTTAGTCCCCACGGACGTGGTCCCCTTGGTGAAGGGTTCCTGTGGAAAATACGCGCTCACCGCCAATGAAGCCAAAATAAAGTTAGAGATGGCGCTTGTTCCGGACCTTCCTTCCGTCATGGGGCAACCTGATGATTTAAATCGCGTCATCGACAACTTAATTAACAACGCGCTTCGCCACACGCCGGAAGGGGGGCGCATTGAGGTAAAAGCGGGTGTCGAAACAGATTCGGTGTTAATCAGCGTTCAAGACAGCGGCGAAGGTATTGATCCGGATGAATTGGATAAAATTTGGGAAATGGGATGGCAGGGGAAAGGCGCCAAGAAAGGCACATCCGGATTTGGATTGTCAATTGTGAAACAGATTATCGACTTTCATCATGGAACGATCGCCGCGAAAAGTGAAGGGCCAGGGAAAGGGACCACTTTTGTTGTGCATCTTCCCAAAATGAGCAGTGATATTAAAGTCGGCTAAAAACTTCTGCCAGCGATTCAATACTGTTTTTGTTTTCCCCAACTTGCTTGTTTCGACGAATTAGCAACGAATTGATTCCAACCCGCGCCGGCCCCGCCATGTCGTTTTCTTCGTCATCGCCAACGTGAAGCACTTCTTCCGCTCGCCATCCCAAACGCTTTAGACATATCTCAAAAAATTGAGATTGAGGTTTTGAAAATCCGACTTCGAATGAAATAAATTGGTGATCGAAATAAGAGTCCAGATTTAAGTCCTTCAACAATTTCGGAAGCCGTTCATCCCAATTGGACGCCACCGCGGCCGTTATTTTTTCTTTCTTTAATTTTTCCAAGGTGGATTTCACCTCCGGGAAAACTCTCCAAACCTCAGGCCGGCTAAACTCCTGATAGAGATCTTTGAATAATTCTTCCGGAACAGGGTTGACAAACGGATGGAAGGTTTTTGATACCACGCTTTTCCAAAACAGAGTATCAATTGAAGTTGTTCGGACCCGTTCGGAACGCCAAGCCGATCGGAAATTGCGGTTGAGGTCATCTGGATCAACGTGGAGCGCATGGCGGGCTGCGACTCTTGAATAGACATGGCCGACTGAAGGATAAGCCTCGATCAGGGTTCCCCCCACATCAAACATGACGGCTCTGATTCCCGGCATTTTTAAGATTTGTGGCGGTGAATTTGCTTGATGAAAAGGGGAAGCGACCCGCGCTGTTTACCGTCCATGGTGAGGTCGATCGAATACCGGCCGAATTTTTCAAAGCGAACGTCCCGAAGATTGACAATAAGGTTGACCACGGCAAATTCATCGGCGCCTTGGATTTCAACGCCGACGTTCCCGTCAAAGGGTGGAGAAACGATTGATTTTCCGTCGGCGTCCACCAAATTGATGCGGAAAGGATGGTTGGCGGATTCGCTTTTCTTGAACCGAATCCGAAGCGCCACGGAGATTTGCGGATGAACAACAGGAAGGTTGGGCGCCGCGATGGCGTCAAAAGCCCCGAGAATATTCAATTTCCCGAATTGATCGGTGGCGGCGTCACATAACAAGAAGGCTTCAATATCCATATTCCCCCCTAAACAAAATTTTTCCTTAGGTATTCCAATGCTTGTTCTTTGGTCGTAATGTGACCGTCGGATTGGGCTTCATTAAGATCTTTCAGCATGTCCCCAATGACCGGGGAGGGTTTCAGCTTAAACGCCTTCATGATGTCGTGACCGTTTAAAATACGCGCAGGAAGAACTTTGGCGCGTTCCAAATAGTATTTATTGACCATCTTTTTGGTCAGAAGTTCATGGGGAGATTTCCTGGCTTTCCTTCCTTTCGCGGAGAGGTAGGACAAATGATCGCCTAAAGAAACAAGCAGCATCGCAATGGCATCGTCTCCCAAATCCCGGAAGAAACGATGAATGGCTTTATCGCTCACGATCTCGGCGGTCGCCAAATTGCCGGGCCGCATGTGGTTTTTTACGAGGCGGGCATAAAGCGCGGTTTCATTTGAGGACCAGCGGAACCGGCCCGCCATTTTAGGAATCTTGGCCGCCCCCACATGTTCGTGTTCGAAGAATCGGAGGCGGCCCTCCATAAATTTGGCGGTATCGGGTTTACCCAAATCGTGCAGGAGGACCCCCCATTTAAGATGCGCGGCGCGTGGATAACCGGACATTTTCTCTTCCAGATAGAGAGCGATCTTTTTATGGCATTTGGGAAACCACGAACCCAAAGTCTCAAATATATCTTCAAGAAACATCAAGCTGTCGAGCGTGTGGGTGAGAACGCCGCCTTTTCCATAGTAATCGTGGCCGACGCTGCGCAGCTTGCGGCATTCGGGCAGCAGTTGTTCCAGCAAGCCTGAGGTTTCCATATGAAGAACGGTGGGATAAGCTAGGTCTACCGAAAATAGTTTTAAAATTTCGTCACGGACCCGTTCCGCAGAGGTCTTTTTAATCAGCGCTTTATTTTTTTTGATCAAGGCGAACGTGTCGGCTGTGATTTTAATCCCCAATTCTGCTGAAATTCGGAATGCTCTTAAGAGGCGGATCGGATCTTCGCTAAAAATACGTTTTGAAACAAGTCGAAGTGTTTTATGGCGGAGGTCCCGTTCTCCTTCATGCGGATCAACGATGTTTTTTTTCCAAGAAGATGTATTCCATTTCTCCAGCGGAACCGCCATGGCGTTGACCGTAAAATCGCGGCGACCCAGATCTTCTTGGAGGGTGGCGCCTTGGCACCTCGCCAAATCCAGTTGAAGGCCCCCCCTCAAAGAAATTCGTGAGATCCCAAATTCTTCATCCAATCTAAAAGTGGTCCCTTTTAATTGTTTGGCCAATTTAAGGGCAAAAGGGTGTGGGTCTTTGGAGGTGACGATGTCCACGTCCGTGATGGGACGTTTTAGCAGCCGGTCCCGAACAGATCCTCCCACCACATGGGGACTCAGTTTTGATAGCTCGCGGATGGCGGCTGTGATAATGGAATTAAGTTGACTCATGGAACTTACAGTTTACGGAGTTCTTTTTTTAGAACTTTTTGAAGGGCGTTTTTGGGGAGTTCTTTTAGAATGACAATATCTTTGGGCCTTTTATAGGCCGCCAATTGCTCTTTGCAGGCGGCGAACACGGCATTGCGGTCAATTTCCTTTCCCTCAAGCGGCACAACAAAGGCGCGGATCAATTCTTCTCCGTCTATTGGATTCATCTTTCCGATAACGGCAACTTCTTTGACGTTCGGCACTTTGGAAATGACATTTTCGATCTCTTGTGGATACACATTGAGTCCTTTAACGATGATCAAATCTTTTTTCCGGTCGACGATTGACAAATAACCCTCTTCGTCCAATCGGCCCAAGTCTCCGGTTTTTAACCAGCCCTCTTTGGTAAGGGACTCAGCGGTTTCTTTGGGTTTCTTGTAATAACCCAGCATGACGTTATCCCCCTTGACCCAAATTTCGCCAACCTCGCCTTCAATTGTCTTTTTCCCTTCGTCATCTCGAATTTCCATGGTAACGCCGGGAAGGGCCACTCCCACTGTTCCAGTTTTTCTCTTCTTCTGCGGATTAAAGCTAACAACCGGGGCCGCTTCCGTTAATCCATATCCCTCCAGTAAAGGGACTCCGACATTTTTCTCAAAAGAAGAAAGAACTCCCGGAGGAAGCGGGGCCGCTCCGGAAATGGCCAGCCGGACGGGATTTAAAAATCGCAGCAAGATCGCTTTGGGTCCATGAATTTTTGTGGCCAGTGCCGAAAAGATCTGAGGAACGGCGACAAAAAGAGTGATCTTGTATTTCCAGATAGATTTAAGAATAGGATCAAAGGGAAGAAGCGACTCGATGATGACAATGACGCAACGAAGTTTAAGCGGGAGAAGAACGCAGGTTGTCCATGAAAAAGAGTGAAACATAGGTAAAAGGCAAAGAAACTTGTCGGATTGTTTTAAGGCAATCGCTCCCAGACATTGGTCTACATTCGCCAAAAAATTCTTATGAGAAAGCATAACGCCCTTCGGCAAGCCTGTGGTCCCTGAGGTGTAGAGAAGTGTCATTAAGTCCGTGTCTTTTACGGAGACGGGTTTTTTTAGCACCCCTTTTTTAAGAAGATCATCGAAGAGTTTGGTTTTGGCTAGACTTCCTTCCCGGAGGAAGATGTGTTTCAGGGATTTAATGGTCTTGGCGGCGGCCAGAATGGTGGCACTGAACTCTTTAGAGGTTAAAACCCCCATGGCATTAGCGTCATTGAGTATTAAAGCCACCCGGTCGGGCTTTTCTAAAAAGTTAATGGGAACAGTGACGGCCCCGATTTTTCCTAGGGCGAGAGAGAAAATGACGAATTCTGGACAATTTCTTAAAAGAAGACCAAAAGTATGCCCCTTCTTAACGCCCAAATCCGTGAGACCTTGCGCGCACTGTAAAACCTTTGTGTTCAACTGACCATAGGTGAGGGGCTGGTCCTTGTAGAAAAATGCGATGTCATCCGGGTGGGACTGCGCGTGCGGAACGATCAGATCAGAAAGTATCATGCGCGCATTATAGGATAGTTAGACAGTGGGCGTGACAGCAACCAATTGTCGGGTGTAATCAGTCTTTGCTGAATTGAGAATTTGTTCAACCGGACCGGATTCAATCACGTCCCCGTCTTTCATAACAATGACATGTTGGCACAGGTTGGCGATAACGGCGAGATCATGCGAAATGACAATCATCATGAAGTTTTTTTTACTTCTCAAGGCGTTAAGAAGATTGATGATTTGGGCTTGAACCGATAAATCGAGACTCGACACGGGTTCGTCGGCAATTAAAAGCTCAGGTCCCACCGATAAGGCCCGTGCGATGGCAAATCGTTGGCGCTGCCCTCCTGAAAGCTGGTGCGGATATCGTTTAAGAAAATCGAATGAAAGTCCCACATCCGACATTAATTGGCGGGCTTTTTCATTCCATTCTTTCACTCCGGACCTTTTTATTCCTTCCATGAGTTGCGTCCCCAATAATAATTTGGGGTTAAGAGATGCAAAAGGATCTTGGAAAACCATCTGCACTTTTCCTTCAAATGAAACCAATCCTTGGTCGGGTTTAAGAAATGCCATGACGATTTTCGCCAGCGTGGTTTTCCCGCTTCCGGATTCGCCGACAATTCCCAAACTTTGACCATCGGCCAATGTCAGTGAAACATTTTTGACGGCTTTTGTTTTTCCGAAGGATTTATAAACGTTTCGAACGTCGAGTTTCATATCAATAAAGATGGCAACGCACAGGCCTACTGGAGGCCAGTCTTTCCTCTGGATCGTCGCTGGGACAGCGGGGCAATACTTTGGCGCAACGCGGATGAAAAGCGCAACCGGTTGGTAAGTTCGCCGGTTCCGGCGGTTGACCTTCTAGCATGGGAAGCGGGCCACTACTCGGACGAAGCTTCGGTAAACTTAGTAAGAGACCTTGAGTATAGGGGTGTTGTGGATTCTTTAAGATTTGATCGGTTTTCCCTTGTTCCACAATTTGACCGGCGTACATGACCGCGGTTTGATGGGCGATATTTTTTATGAGCCCCATGTTATGGGTCACAAAAATCATGGCCATTCCTCGATCTTTTTGAAGTTTGACGAGGAGGCGGACAATTTCATCTTGAACCAAGACATCAAGTGCGGTGGTCGGTTCATCAGCGATCAAAATGTCGGGCCGCCGCGCAAGCGCCATGGCGATTAAGACCCTTTGCCGTTGTCCTCCGGAAAGTTGGTGCGGATAGGAAGAGAGGATGCGCGGAGCGTCTTGGAGTTGGACTTCTTCCAAAAGCTTTAAAATAATATTGGGATCTCGGCTTGATCCCTCCAGGTCAAAAATTTCCCAGATCTGCTCTTCCACGGTCATCACCGGATTTAAGGAAGAAAAGGGATCTTGAAAAATCATGCCGATATTTTTCCCGCGGATGCGGCGCATTTCTTCTTTTGAAAGGTTCAAGAGATCCACGCCTTTGAACTTGATGTGGCCGGAGGGAATGCGGCTTTCCCGTTCCGGGAGAAGGCCCATCAATGAAAGGGCCAAGGTTGACTTCCCGCATCCCGACTCGCCCACCAGCCCGATGGATTCTCCTGGCTGAAGAGTCAATGAAACATTTCGGATGGCTGAGACCGGTTGCTTATCGTGGATGTATTGGACGGTCAGGTTTTGGATGGAGAGAAGATCACTCATTACATTCGCGGGTCTAACACATCTCTGAGACCTTCTCCGAGCATATTGATTGCCAAGACCGTTCCTAAAATCGCGAGGCCGGGGAATAGAGAGAGCCACCACGCCACATGAATAAAATCTTTTCCGGCCATAAGAATATTTCCCCAGGAAGGTTGAGGGGGCTGAACCCCCAATCCGAGAAAAGAGAGACCTGATTCCGCAAGGATGGCGGATCCAACCGAAAAGGTGGCCGAAACAATCACAGGAGAAATGACATTGGGAAGAAGATGGATGAAAAGAATTCTAGGAGTGGAAAGGCCCAGCCCTTTGGCCACATACATGAAGTCCCGCTCCCGAACCGAAAGAACTTCCCCCCGCACCATTCGCGCGAGTCCGGGCCAGGAGGTGAGACCAATTACCAACATAACCAATGTAATGCTGGGTTTTTCTAAAATTCCCAAGATCATCAAGATGAGAAATAGAGTGGGGAAACATAACATGATGTCGACCCATCTCATAAGGATTCCATCAACCCAACTTCCCCAATAACCTGAGACCAATCCCCAGGTTGTTCCAATCGTAACGATCAGAACCGCTGATAAAAACCCAATTAACAGTGAAACGCGAACACCCATCAACACCCGGCTGAAAACATCTCTGCCCAATTCATCGGTTCCAAACCAGTGGTGGGAAGAAGGCGGTTGCAACCGGTGGATCAGATTTTGTTCAAGCGGGTCAAAAGGAGTAAGGGTTCCGGCGGCCAGAGCCACGCCGATAAGACCAAGGAGAACAATCGCCCCTGCGAGAGCCAGTGGATTGGATTTAAATCTTTTCCAATAGAGGGACAACATTAGAACCCTAAGGAGTCGCCTCCCCCTCCGCCCTCATCCATGTCTTCTTCTTCATCGCCGCCTTTCTTCCTTTTCTTTTTGGATGGGGAAAGCGTGCGATAAGGATCTTTTTGATTAAAAGAAAGAGTTCTAAACGATTCAATGGAGGCCACCTCGGTCGCGTAGGTCCAAGGCAGCATGCCGAGTTTGGTGCAAATGGCGCCTAAAAGTTGGTGCGGTTCTGGATACTTTCTCCAACTGTCCGGGTGGAAAGCCGACCGTTTCCTCGCTTGTTCAACAACAATTCCATTGAGCAAGGGAATTAATTCCTCCGGCCGGTTGATGGAATGAAAACCATGAGGAATGCTGATATCAATTACCCAGGTTTTAAAATTTTCTTTATTGATCTTGAGTCGCGCTGCTTGGACGGCTTGAAAAGCGAATTGCCGGATGCTTTCTTCAATGGGTCCGACCGCGCGATAAGAACCGGCTTGTCCCCCCAACAATCCCTCTGCCGAATACAAAGAAATATAAACAGGCCACTGTTTCCCCGCTTCCACATTCACCAAGGCCGGCGGTTTGGCCGCGGTGGGGTCCAAAACGGAGAGACACGTTTGTAGGGCCATCGCCAACAAATCGTTCCGGAAATTTTCATCAAAAATCTCTTCCAATTTCTCCTTTTTAACGTGAGGAATTTTAATAGGGAAGGGAGCGCCTGTCCCCACCCCGGCGGCAATGTAGCTGATCAGTGAATTTCGGGATTTGGTCAAGACCAATTGCCCAGAATGGGCATAAGCCAAAATTTCTCCGTGGTCCCCTCCGATAAATTTCATCAGCAAAAGCCCCAGCGCCACGGGATCAACATTGGGCATTTTGAACAAAGAATTATCAACTTTGGACAGGTCGGAAAGTTCAATCAAGGTGTCGACATCCAAGTTGCGAATGGCGTTGAGATAGGTACTATCCGTTGGAATTAATTTGTCTTCGGTCAGGGCTTGAGTGAGGTCCGCTGCGATAATAAAACTCACATCGGAGATCAGGTTGGCATCTTTTAATTGATCAGCGAGGGCGGGACCCAAATCTTTAACTTGGGAATTGAGATCCTTGAAGTGGACAAAGATGGGAAGGATTTTTACCTTATGGATATTTCCTTTTAGAATAAATTTAAGAAGCGCGAGCTGGTTCTCGAGGATGGGCGGGACCTGAGGGTAGAATGGAGCGGCATCGCTATAAATGGGCAAATTGTCATCACGAAATTCCGCCGCGAGCGCAAGGTCCACGGTAAAGCTGCCTATGGAACTTTCTATGGTGTCAATGTTGGGCATCACGATTCCATCCAAGGGATAGCTGGCCGGCGCGGGTAGCAGGATCACCACGGTCCGTAACGTTTCCCGGGCCAACACCTCATAGGCAATCGCCGACAAAGGAAGGAGGTCATTGCGGGTGTCTTGCGGGACCAAAATTCCCATCGCTCTTCCGGGAATTTTACGGGGAGTGATATTTTCAAAAGCCCGTTTCAACCGGCTTTCCCAATTGGCCCAGGTGTCTTGATCGCGGGACGTGGGGTTGATCTCCGCCAGGGAGAGGGTGGTAAAAAGGAGTAAGAGAAGGGCGATTATTTTTTTCATTGATAGCGTATCCGCGGGTCCACTATTGCGTAAGAAATATCGGCGACCAGGTTTCCAATTAACGTTAAAAACGCGCTGAAGGTAACCGTCCCCATGATAAGAAATATATCTCGTGTCATCACGGCTTCATACGCAAGCCGCCCGAGGCCAGGATAAGAAAAAATTGTTTCAAAAATAATTCCAGC
>CAZJOE010000017.1:0-11999 GCA_964547555.1 uncultured Elusimicrobia bacterium
GCGACTTTTCCATCGCGGCATTTGACGACAATGGTTTGATATTGCTGCTGCCGAATTAAGGACAAAATCTCTTCTTCGTCTTGTGGAGTTATTTCCCTTTCGATCTCGTACCGATAGCGGCCATTCCAAGGAGTCACCGCTAATCGAGTAAAAGAACCACTGCGAATGGTGGCGATCACTTCCTTCTCGGCGTTTGAAAGGCTGGACTCGCTGACTTGGCGGGATTCGATCGCATGGTTTGTAACCATTGGTTCTTTGCCAAGGTGCGTCAGAATTAGATTGATGGGTTCGTTTACCTTGAGAGAAATGCGTGGACCAGAAATAAAATCGCTAGTCAAAACTTCTTTGTAGCCATCTTCGTCGCAAAAGAAGGAAACTTCCAAATTTGTAATTAAGTACACGTCTCCTCTGCTTGTCATGAGACCCAGCGCCTCAAGCAACGGCATCCGGGCGCTACCCAAAAGTTGGACGGCCCTACGGGCTTCGTGGTCTTCGCCCACGGCGGACAGTAATTCGAGAGCCTTTTTTGCCCCTTCAATCCCGTTTGGTCCTTTGACGGATAACGTGAAGAAATCCTGAGCGAATGATTCAGCATCGCTTTGATACCATCCCCGTTCGATTAGGTTTGGAACTGCCACTTCCGCCATGGCCGACACGAATGCGTCAATTGCGTCGTGATCAGTTCGCGCCTCTGTTGGTTTGCCATTTTTTATCGAGTAAGAGATTGGCCGAACTTTTTTACTATTTCGCTTCGCTGACGGGATTGCAGGATCTCCCGGCTTTGTCTCAATCCCGCAAAGAATGTCCTCGGCTTTCCCTACGCGTAGGTGCTCTCCAAGACTGGGGGCATTGCCGAGCATCCAATGGAGAAGTGGGCGGAGCTTCTCTACGGGTACTCCAAACTTGTTATGCAATTCAGATGTGATTCTCAGTCCCATCAACTGCCAAAGCTCGAACCGACGCCAGCCTTTTCCATCGCTTCGTTGATGAGGAAGAACATTTCGGTTATCCCATTCATTTAGTTGGCGGTAGGAAAGACCCGTGGTCTTTTTAACGTCGCTAGCGGTGTGCTGGCTTTGATCTGATTCGCTGTTTTCAAACATTGTTGAAAATTATACGCTCCTGTTCAATTCAATGCAAGTTCTATGTTAAAGCCCCGTTAAATAACGGGGGGCAAAGAGGAAATCTCCATGACCTTACTCGATAAAAAAGTTTTGAAAACCATCATTGCACCATGCCTGGTCATAGCTGGAATGATAAACCTGGCTAGCTGCAAGCGTTGGAAAGACCAGTTCAAAGGACCTGTTATGATTCCAGAAGTCACATATTCGATTAAGGATCTGCCTACCAAGAGCATTTCTCCATTGCCTGTATCGCTAAAAGCCATTGAGACCAAACGTGCGGCGCTGAACCTTTCAAAATCCTTAAGGCGGGGAGCTCCTGCTAGCGATCAAGATTTTACGACGCACACGCGCGATTTGCCGCTTAAGTTACCCGACGAACTGGTCGCACTTTATAGATGGCACAACGGTGTTGACCAACTTATTCCGGGCTGGGATTTCTTGAGCCTCTCTGATTCTCGACAGCGGTACGACATGCAACGTTCATTTGATCAGAAAGAAGGTGGTGAGACCTGGAAGAATTTTTGGTGGCCGATTTTCGATGCAGATGGAGATTACATGGTCGTGCTCTTGGTAAAGAATTCGTCCGAAAAAGCTGAGATCCATTTCGTTTCAATTGAAGGTAACAGAGACGACCTTCGATATGAATCACTCTCCCAGATGATGTCTGCCGTGGCAGATTGCTACGCGAGCAGCGTGTACACAGTAATCGAGCCCGGCCAACTCATGGCGGATAGTATTCGCGAAGATCAAATTCGGTTGACCTATCTGCCAGAAGCCGTGCGCCAAAGGCATGAGGAAGAAACAAATGCCTTTCTTGCTCAGGCGCGGCAATCCTTAATGACAGGCGATCGTATGCGTCGCGTATCGGCCACTCGAAGTCTTTATGATTCAAATATCGCTCAGGCCGTCCCGATGCTCGTTCCACTGCTTGATGATTCCGATTCAGAGGTCAGAGGATCGGCCTATTTTGGTCTTGGTGAATTAAAAGCGCGGGATGCCGTTTTGGAAAAGGCAAAGGTTGGAATCAAAGATTCAGATAAGAAAGTTCGCATGGGTGCTGCATGGGCTCTAGCTAATGTTACAGATGAGCGAGATCAGGCTTTGGCGCCGCTGATCATTCCTTTGTTGGACGATGATCGGATTGTTATCTCTCCGGCAATTGTCATCCTCGGCAACATCAAAAGTCCCGATGGCGTAAATCCGTTGATCAAAATTCTTAACGACAAAGCAGAAGCGATCCGTTATTCCGCTGCAACGTCGCTTGCAAAGATCGGAGGCAAACGGGCCGTCGATCCTTTGATCGGTAAATTATCCGATGAATCACACTTTGTTCGAGAAGGTGTGGCCATCGCACTCGGAAATATGCGCGACAAACGCGCGCTCCCTGCCTTGCAGAAAACATTGGCTGACGAGATTCGCGACAAGGCGGATGAGACGAAGTGGAAAGAATTGGAGAAACATAGGCCGGACGGTGAGAGTGGACGCAAAGCGTACATGCAAGAGGTTCATCGCCAGAGCGAAGTTGAAGCCCTTGAACGAGCGATTGAGAAAATTAAAGGTTAATGAGAAGAAAAGACAACGACTCAGAGAAACCGTATCGTTATCGAAAACGAGACGCTTTGGACGGTGGATGGATACATCTTCGTCCTAACCAGCTGTATTACACCGGCTTCAATGAACTCAATCTCCTCATAGACACGTTTGACGATCCTCCGATTGATCCGATGGTTTATCTTTCGATGCTTGCTGACTACTGCGAAACAACGACAACACGCGGCACCGAAATCAATGTTTATGTTCCTGAATACCTGAATGGAAAACGTTTAACGTTCGACGGCACCATCGAATTAGAGGTCGAACCGCAAAACAGCGTTTTCCCGAAAAGTAAGGCCCAAACATTCCTCGAACAAAAGGCCTCATCCTATCCGATCCAAAAATTAGATCCGCAAGAACTCGCGAAGGCTTTTACTTCGGCCAATCCTGACACGATCATGGCGACGGTCCGCGATCTTGGTGATCTAGTTAATCTTTTCCAAAAGGGCGGGTTAAAACTCTTCGATGCCTATAACGCCTTGAACTGCGATGGGCTGGTAACTCGAAACACCGTGCTGCTAAAAGAACGGGATCGAAACGGAATGATCGAAGATGCAAGGATTATTGGTTGGTCAGAAGTGTATTCGGTTGCGGAAATTTTCATGTCTGGCAACGGTTTGTACGTCGGCGCAATGCCAGTTGCTTCAGCAATCACGACGCCGATCCTGGGCTTGGGAGCGGCTACATACTATGCGATGGTGGATAAGCCATTTCTGCGCTACCAGAATTTATGGGCCGCCTTGTACAAGAAGAACCAGCAACAAAAGATGAATGATTTTTTTCGCGTAGCGATTTTTCAGCGGTATCAATTCATGCTCCATGCCCGCGACAAAATCAGGCACGAAATTTTTCAGAGTAAACGCGCCGAACTGCTTTATAACGACAAGACGTCGCACCACTTTATTGCGAGCTACCATTTGAACATGTTTTATCTGATGTTGTGGGGATGCCTGGACAATATAGCGTGGGCCTTCAACTACTTTTATGGGCTTGGCTTTGACGACTTAAACGAAAAAAGCCGAATGCAATGCACGTTTGGCCATAAGGAATATCGCAAGAAATTGAAGGTCGCCAATCTCGATCTCTTCAAAATCGTAGCCGAAGGCGAATACGCCCGTTGGATCGTTGATCTGAAAATAAAGCGCCATCCTGCGGCTCATCGACAGCCAATTTTTCTATCGACGCTAATGGATTCTGATGGAAAGAAAGCGGGCGACACGTTTGTTGTTGGAGACAAAGATTCAAAAATGCTGATCTATGACGCGATTAATCATTTGAATTACGACATAGATATGTTTCAAAAATTAATGGCGTCGATTTGTTCGTTGTTTGGGGTTTAGTCGTCGATGTCAAAACGCGTAACTACAACGGATTTCGTAAGGCGCGCTCGCGAAGTGCACGGCAATCGATACGACTACTCGAAGGTAACTTACGTGGCCGCCATCAAGAAGGTCACCATAATTTGTCCTGACCACGGTGAGTTTGAGCAGCAGCCGTCTAATCATTGCTTCGGGCGCGGATGCCATGAGTGTGGTGGAAATAAGCCGCTCACACTGGAAAGGTTTATCGAGCGCGCTAACAAAGCCCACAACAGTCGCTATGACTATTCCAATGTAAAGTTACGTAACGTTGAGAACAAGATTGAGATTCTGTGTCCCGTTCACGGATCTTTTTTTCAGCGACCCGCCACTCATCTAAAGGGGTTGGGCTGTGATCGATGCGGTCGGGTTGAAGTTGGCAAGAAGTTAAGTCATTCCCGTGATCGTTTTATTAAGGATGCACGGAGGGCACATGGCGACCGATATGATTATTCCCAAGTCAATTACATCAATGCAGGTATCAAAGTAATCATCGTCTGCCCTCAACACGGTACCTTTAATCAAAGACCAGTCAATCACATACGGGAAGTGGGATGTAAAAAATGCGCCTTTGAAAGCATAGCCGCCCAGAGGACGTTAACGACTCAGGAATTTATAGAGAAGGCGAAAAAAGTACATGGGGATCGGTACGACTATTCAAAGGTCGAGTACAAGGCTATGAAGCAGAAGGTCGAAATAATCTGTCCAGAGCACGGATCATTTTGGCAGCTCCCGCTGAACCATGCGCGGGAAAACAAGGTCGGCTGTCCTGGCTGTGCTGATTCGGGTTTTGACCAAACAAAACCGGGCATCTTGTATTACCTGGCCGTGACAAAAGAAGATGGAAGCACGCTTTACAAGATTGGAATTACAAATCTGACTGTAAGAAAGCGTTTCGCCACACTTGATCTTGAACGGATTAGAATTATCAAGCTGTGGAAATTTGATGTTGGCCGTCACGCTGCGGAGCGTGAAGGAGAAATTCTTTGCCAATTTTCCGAGGACCAGTACCGTGGGCCAGATATATTGATAAGTGCTGGGAACACCGAACTTTTTATTCGCGATGTATTGGGGTTAGATAAGCAAGATCAAAAGGAATCAGTTGTTGACGCCGATGCCATTTTGATTGCCCGACCACGCCAGCTTGGTTTTGACTTCCACAAAGAAACGAAGTTGGTAGAAAATGCCACTGAGACTACTACCAATACAACTACTTAAAGACTCTGAGTCAAGGAATGGACCCAACCAGCTGAGACGCCTTCCATGAATACGAAGGCTTTTCGTTTTCCCGCATTATGGCTTGGATTCGGAATAACTCATTTGAAAGCTGGTTCCAATTCTTTAGGATTAGGGGAGGCCCACCGCAACTTAATCCTATTTTTACTTTACTCGACGGACAGTTTGGTTGAGCTGGAAGTGAAGGGTTCCATCTTGGTCTGTTCGGAAAACGGTTGTACGGTGTTTTTTGGTGAGAGATTCAATATCAATGACCGGAAGACCGTACGGATTGGGACCAACAGATATGGCGGCGTATCGCAGCTCGCGTAGTTTATCTATGAAACCAGCGTCCAGTTGATCGCCATGATGAGGCCAAATCATCCAATGAATGTTTTTTGGCAATTCCTGTTCCGCAAGTTCCTTCTGGCGTTTGAGTCCAATATCGCCGGGAAACAAGAGGGTCCACTGTGGGTGGTTGACAAAGACGACGAGAGAGCTTTCATTCTGATCATCTCTCGAAACGGAAGTGCCGAGGGTGGTGGCTGTTAAATTTTCTCCCAAATCGATTGTTTCCGTGGCGTGAAAGACCAAAAATTGTGTCAGCTTTTGCAAACTCTTCAGGTCCGCAAGAATCTCCGGCTGTTGCCCGGCCACGCCATTCCAGTACACCCCATGAACAGGAATCTCCCGGCTGAGAGGAGTGAGACCCCCCATGTGATCCGGATGCGTGTGGCTAAGAAAGACCGCATCGACTTTTGTGACACCCTGACTCTCCAGGTGTTCCACGACGCGCGACACCGTTTCCCGCGACCCGGTGTCAAATAAGAAATCACCTTTTGCGGTATGCAGATGAACGGCGGCGCCATAGCCCACATCCAGAACGTACAGTGTCGCCGCAAACAAACCACCCTTGGCACAAGAGATAAGGACGGGCACCCAGCCTGCGAAATATATTAATCGCCGGTACCGTGAGCGGCGGCCTTCAGGTGAAATAATAGGTATCAATCGTATCGTTCAAAGTGAATCTGTTCGTTCGGCACGCCGAGCACGTTAAGTTGGGTTTGGACGTCGGTGATCATTCTGTTCAATCCACAAATATAAAAGTCTTTTTCTTTGGGATCGGGAATAAATTCTCCGATTTTATCTTGCACGTAGCCTTTGGGCCCGGTCCACTTTTCAGGACGGCTCAGCGTAAAAAGAACTTTAAAATTATTGTACCTTGAGGCCAGGTCATCCCATTCTGTTTTGTAAATAATGTCGTCATCATAACGGTTTCCATTAATGAGATAGAGGTTCCGATTGGTTTTGTTGTCCAGCAAATTTCCAATCATGCTTCGAAACGGGGCGACACCCGAACCTGTGGCGATGAAAACAGTGTCGCGAGGTACCGGCACGGGCATGGTAAATTTTCCGAGGGGCCCCATAATTTCAACCTTGTCTCCCACTTTGAGCGAATGAAGAAATCCGGATGATTTACCCCCGTCCACCAAAGTGACACACAACTCAAATCCTTGATTCTCTCGAGGAGGCGAAGCGATGGAATAGGAGGTCCTCTTTATTTTTCCATAGGGTAAAGGAACATACACTTGCACAAATTGCCCCGGAAGGTACTCCAATGCTTTTCCATCCAGCAATTTAAAATGAAATCCTTTATTTCTCGGCGTTAAGGTTTCAATACGGTCCACAATTGTGGGGTGAGGTTCAAAGGTTCGTTTGTGTTCTTCCATGGGACCCATCATAACATCGTTTCTAGATAACAAAAAGCCCCCCACCAGAGGCGAGAGGCTTTTTGATTGATATATCAGCTGCGCGTTTTTACTTTTCTATCTTGGTGACATTTGCCGCTTTCGGACCCTTGTCTGAATCATTGACTTCGAACTCCACTGCGTCGCCTTCCGCCAATGATTTAAACCCGTTGCCCTGAACAGCCGAGTAATGGACAAATACATCGCCAGAACCGTCGTCCCGAGTGATGAATCCATACCCTTTTTGATTGTTGAACCACTTCACTTTTCCTTGCAAGTTACGTTACCTACCTTACTCTGAATTAGATCTTCTTAAAACTCAGCGAAGATCTTACCTGTAATATGCTGGGTTTCTATCATTTTTTCAATGCGTCAATCTATTTTTTCACGCCTTCTTTGCGTAGCAAAGCCTCTTTGGTTTTAAGCCCGCCTTTACCGGAATATCCCCCCATTCCGCCATCCGAACGAAGGACCCGGTGACAGGGAATCGTCGGTGCAAAAGGATTTTTTCCTAAAGCACTTCCCACGGCGCGAACCGCCTTGGGCTTTCCAATCTGCTGGGCGATCCAGGTGTAGGTGCGGGTTTCACCCTTCGGTATTTGGGCGCAGGCGGTCCACACATCTTGTTGAAAACGAGTGTATTTGAGGAGTTCCTTCTTAATTTCATTAGGCATGGCGATTGTTTTATTCATAGAGCGTTTTCTTTTTCCTCCTTAAGCGATGGAATGATATAGCAAATCGATGGGCTTCGTCACGAACATGCCGCAAGAGAAGCAGGGCGGGCGAATCAGCGGGCAATCTTATCGATTCTGACTTCCCGGGAAGAAAGATTTCCTCTTCTTCCTTGGCCAAGGCTGCGACAAAGAGGCCTGTCACCTTTTCTTCTTCCAGTGCCTTCAAGGCGGAGGATAATTGCCCTTTGCCACCATCAATTAGAACCAAATCAGGGAAATTAGTTCCCTCTTTCTTTAGACGCCGATATCGACGCCCCACAACCTCCGCCATGGATTTAAAATCATCAATCCCTATGACGGTGCGAATGATGAACTTCCGGTAGTTTGATTTGTCCGGCCGGCCATGTTTGAAGCGAACCATGGAGGCGACTTTTTCCGTCCCTTGAATGTGGGAGATATCAAAACACTCAATCGTTTCGGGAGAACGGGGCATGCTGAGGGCTTTCATCAGTTCTTGAACGGCACGGCTCGATTGGATGCGACTCTTTAAACCGTCTTCCGTCATCTCCCGAACAGTAACACGTTCGTTCATGTGCTGAACTGTTTCAATCCGATTGCGAAGCTGCGCGGCCTCTTCGAATTCAAGGTTCTTCGAGCGGCGCGCCATTTCCTTTTCCCATTGACCGAGTAACTTTTCTTTCTTCCCTTCAAAAAACCACTGGGCGCGGTCCGCGATCTTTTTATAAGAAGCGGAGGATATTTTCCCCAAGCAAGGCGCGGGACATTCTCCCGTGTGTAGATAGAGACACGACTTCACTTTTTCATAAGGGTAAGGAGATCCTTCTTTGATCTCCAACCGGCAGGGCCGCAACGGGAAAAGTTTTTTCCGCCACGCCCATTTCAGCAGTTGGCGCACACCGGTCACGCTTGGATAAGGACCGAAATATTGGGTGCCGTCTCGTTTTTTGATTCGCGTTAAGAACAACCGTGGAAAATCCTCCCCCATGGTGAGAGCGACCCAGGGATAAGTTTTGTCATCTTTCCACATCACGTTGAAATCGGGCTTATGACGGGCGATCAGTCGTCTTTCTAAAACCAGCGCTTCGCGTTCGCTTAATGTGGGAACATAATCGATGTGGCGAATCACCGTGAGAAGCGCTTGAACTTTGGCGGTATCAGAATAGGTTTCCCGAGCGGTGCCATCGGCCCTTTTCATGAAGTAAGACGACACTCGTTTTTTCAAGTCACGGGCTTTGCCGATGTAGATAATGAGGCCCGTGTTATCCCGCATTAAATAAACGCCGGGGGAATGAGGAAGGTTGGGAAGGGACCAAGTCTCTGGTTTCACCGTTACGCCTTCAGTTTACGACGGAATAGAAACTCCATGAAGAAATCATACTCTTTGATCTTAAGAAGCTTGGCCAGATAAAAGTAGAACGCCACGCCGGCTCCAATGGAAAGAAACACGCGCAAAATAAGTCCGAGGTCCTTGAAGACAACAAAACAAAGGACGTAACAAAGCCCGCCCATCACGGCTCCGGCCAGGGTTCCATAAAGAAAGCTATTTAAAATCTCACGTCCGCCCAACAGTCCCATCTTTCTTTTTAATAAAAAGAAAAGAAATATGGTTTGAAACCACGCGGCCAATGTCGTGGCCAACGCAAGACCGGCGACTTCCAGTTTCCACATGAAGGCATAACTTAGAACAGCATGGAGAGCCATCGACCACAAGGCGATTCGAACGGGAGTCTTGGTGTCTTTTTGGGAATAGAAAGCAGTGGCTAATATTTTGGCGGCTGAATAAGCCGGCAAACCGGCCGCGCAAGGAACCAGGGCGGCGAAGGTCATGGCGGTGTTTTCAGGCAGGAACTTCCCATGCTCAAATAGAAGACGCGTGATGGGATAACCAAGTACGGCAAGACCGACAAAAGACGGAATCAAAACAAAATTAGCAATGCGGAGAGAAAAGTTGAGAAGGTTTTTAAATTCAGTTTGATTGCCTTCCGCGGCCAGCCGAGATAATGAAGGAAGTGCCACGCTTGAAACAGCCACTCCAAAAAGCGCCAAGGGAAGTTGCATGACGCGGCTTGAGTTATAGAGGGCAGTGACAGAACCATCTCTCAAGAAACTCGCGAACAATTGATCCACAAAAGCATTAACTTGATCGGCGCACAATCCCAAAATGGTTGGAATCATCAATAGAAAAATAGTTTTCACTTGGGGATGAGAAAAAGGTTTCACCAATTTAAGCGGATAGCCTTCCCGATATAAACTGGGCAGTTGCCAAACCAGGTGAATCCCCACCCCCACCACCGCCGCAATGGCCAGACCACGAATCGGTGAATTGAAATAGCGGGTCATAAATAGAATGAAGAGGATCTCTCCAATCGAGAGTCCGGAAGGAGCAACGGCCGGAATGAAGAATTTTCCATGGGCATTGAGGACTGCTGAAACCAACGCCGCCACGCACACAATCATCAAAAAAGGAAAAGTAAGCCTGGTTAAAGAAATGGTTAAGGCGAATTTCTCGGGGTCCCTGGTGAATCCCCAGGAAACCATTTGGGTCACTTGAGGGGCAAAAATAATCCCCAGCGTCACAATCACCATCAAAACTAGGATCAAACCTGAAAGAAGGGAATTAAACAGATCGCGGGCTTCTTGAGGTCCTTTTTTGTGAAGGGTCTCGGTAAAAACAGGGACAAAGGCTGCGGTTAAGGCTCCTTCCCCAAGGAAACGGCGAAAAAGATTGGGGATCTTAATCGCCGCGTAAAATGCATCTGTTTGATACCCCCCTCCGAAGAAAGAGGCCACCAGCGAATCTCTGACGTAGCCGAGGATCCGGGAGATCAAAGTGGCCGAAGAGAAGGCGCCGATGCCTTTTATATATGACTTATTTTTCATGATTGACACGAGTATTAACGCTTGTTAGGATACGACCCAATTTTCCAAGGAGATATTTAATGGCCAAAAAGATAATGAGACATGCATCCGGACTCAAAGCGCATCGCAAATCGCTGGTCCGTCAAGAAGCGAACTATAAAGTGAGACATCGTCTCCGAACCCTTACCAACAGCGTGTTAGCCGCCATTGGCCAGAAGAACGCTGAAGCCGCTAAAAAAGCTTTTATCGAAGTTCAATCCGAATGGTCCAAAGCCGCCCGTCGTGGTGTGTATCACGCGAATGTCGCCGGCCGAAAAATGTCCCGCTTAGCCGATCGCATGGCCGTTCTCGCCAAAGCCTAAACAGTAACACCCGCCTTACCCACCAAGTTCAAAATCAACAGACTGAGATCCATCTCCCCTGAAAGGGCCCCCGTCTTAAGCTGATAATCAGCTTCGGCTATTTTTCGGATTCCGTCTTCCATCTCACCTTTCGAATACAACTGGACCGCCTTTGAAAAATTCGCCTGCTGAGTGATCCCACGGATCCCCAAGGTTCGAAGCACCTCATCCTGCCGCATGCCACGATTCTCGATGTAATGCCGCGCCAAAATCATGTTTCTAAAAATCCGTTCAAATGTCGGAAAGATCGCTTCCGGTCTAGACCCCAAATCCCACAGCATTTTCCCTTGTCGCATCGCCTCCGGCAAGTCCCTGAGAAGAACCGCTTCCTCTAGCTTCTTTTGATCTCCAGAATCGTCTGGTAATCCATGCGCAAGGACGTCCTGATAGGTAATGGCCGTTTTCTTTCCAACAAAGAGAAACAACTTATCGAGTTCGTTTGAAATTTGTTGAAGGTCGGAACAAGATTCGGCCAAAGCTTCAGCCGCTTGAAAATCAATGGTTCGGCCGCGCGCCCTGGCTTCGGCTGCAACCCATTTGGGGAGTTGATTGGGAAAGGGGGTCCAACAGGTAATAAGGGCGCCATACGTGCTGACCATAGCGGGAATTTCTTCTCTTAAATTAGCTTTACCTGCATACAGAAATACCAGGCAAGTTGTAGGCGGCAACGAAGATAAAGTCTCACCAATGATCTTGGAATCGGCGCTGGAAAATTCTTCGGCGGATTGGACGATAATAACACGGCGTTCAGAAAGGAACGGAAGGCTTTGGGCGGAAGAAGCAACGTCCCCCCCACTGGATGAGGTGCCATCAAACTTCTCGAGATTAAAATCACGTCCGTCACCGGGAAGAAGTTTGTCGATTATTTTTTTGACGGCGCGCTCTTTGAGCCATAATTCAGGTCCGTCAAAAAGGTAAAGAGATTGGAGCTTTCCTGTTTTCAGCAGCCCGTCAAACTGATCAATGGTAAGAACCGGCACAGCTTAGTAAGGAGCGGGGCTTGGAT
>CAZJOE010000018.1:0-11974 GCA_964547555.1 uncultured Elusimicrobia bacterium
AGTTCCTGCGAATAGAGATCAAACCTAGTCATCCAAGACTGAAGGGTCGTGATCGCCCCAATAACATCGGGAAATTCTCGTTGAAGAGCAGCTATGTTCACGCCAGAAGTCTTAGGCGCATCAGGTTCGGCGGGAGGCGCGACTCGACCCGCCGGCTTGGGAGCAGCGCGAGGAGCAGCTCGAACAGAAACCACAGCAGCCGGCACGTCGGTTTCATCTGGAGGGTTGTTAATCAGAGCTGCGACATCCGTCGCCCATTTCATCCGCAATTTGGGGTCAAACCCACCCAACACAAGGAACTGCGCCCGATCAATATAAATGTCTCTGGCGTGAGGGTCGACATATATAAAATCATTGGCCGGTGAATTGACAGCTGGCGAACTGCGCAAACATTCCGCCACAACTCGTTCATAAAATCCATCCAACACATAAATTCTCACACCCTGGTTTGCCAGTTTGCCTTGCGCATCCAATTTTTTGTATTCGCGCCCTCCGAACTGGACCATTTCCTTTTTGCTTCTATAACCAGGAAGCCTCATATAATCTTGGGCAACGGCTTGCACGACCTGTTGTTGACCAGCATCCAGGCTGGATTTTGAAGGTTGCTTGAGGATCAAGTTAAAAATGGAAAACGGAAACAGCATGGCGGCTCTCAGTCCAGAAGCTTCTCGCTGCATCCAACTTGGCCCATAATGTTCAATGAGGCCGGGGCCCCAGATCATGAAGGCCAGCGCCACTACAGAATAAGCAACCGCGTATTTGTTTTGGTTCAACCAAGCCGTCATTTTTTCAAAAAGCGATGGTTGAAAAGCCAGAGTGATCACATCCAACGTTGGATCATTTCCGATCGCCACATTCAATTTGATATCCGAAGGCTGATCGGATTCTTCCTGGATCGATTGGACGGGAATGGCGATTATTTTATTGGCTGCAGATTCCGTCGCCTCCCGCGCATGATAGCCGGTCATTATTCGCGCAGCCAAAGGAGTGTTGTCGATGTTATTTAGAGGAGTGAGAAATAATTTTTTCCCTTCAAAAACGCGGTCGAGAGAAGATTTTTCACGCTCGAAAAAACTGAGATACGTCGTGCCTTGAGTCGAATCGACTTTCGTGACCTTGGGCGACACAACCACAACCGAATAATCTTTTTTCTGTAGAAGCGAAATCAATTCAGCGGTGTGAAATCCACCCGTCACAAGAACCTGGTTACCCGACTGTTTTTCCGAGAAGAGACGCTCGGCCATTTTTTGAGAACGAACGTCGGCTTCTTCGTAAAAACTTTCGAAAGATTTAAGAGAATCGTCGTGACGTCCTTTCTTGTAGCCGCTCCATTCATCCGGGCTCAGTGAAAAATCCAAAAGTTTATGACTCAAAGAAATCTGTTCACTTTTCTCGAGTGTTGATCTTTGTTCCGACGTCTGGATCAACTTGTCGGCGACCGATGATTCCAAGGCTTCCACTGCTTTAAACAGTTGGTCGGCCTTGATGCCGTCGGCCAACAGCACATATCGAATGTAATTAGCGAAATTGGGCGTGCGCTCCAGAGAGATTCCTTTTTGGGAACAGAGGGATTTAAGGAATGAATGGTAGTCGCCGAATCCGATCCGGCCGAGCCGGTAATCCACGCTCAACGCCAAAAGCTGGGAGACTTCGGCTTCCGTCAAACGATTGGAGAGTTGTTCCAAAACAAGTTTTCGCTCCCGGTCGACTTTTTCAAAATCAAGGATGCCTTCCATTTCATGGGCGATTAAAAACTGTTCGATGGTGAAATCAAGATCGTTTTTTTCCTTATCTGAAAACGCCATCAAATCTTTGAGATAGGTTCCCAACTCCAATTGTCCTTTATGGAAGGCGGTTCGAAGATGATCGAACCGTTTCAAAGATTCCGTAAAGGTCGTCTCTTTGATCCGAGTGAGGTTCCTGTCTTGGTCCGCCAACATTTTGGCGACGGAGGATTTAAGGGATCTTGTGGAGAGATAGGCTTTCACATTGGCATCATAATGAGCTCGGTCATCAATCCCGATGAAAGCGGGCGGTTCAGTGGGACTGGTTAAACCGACAAAAGAGGGAGCGGCCAGCAATCCTTTTTCAAAATAGGAACGCGATACGGAAGCGAGAAGTTTTTTATCAGAGAGAAGCCGGAACGGAGAAAAATTCAAGGGTTCAAAACATCCCTCGAGTCCCACCAGGGAAACTTTTTTCTGGTCGATAAGATTCTGGAGAACGGCGGCGATGTTGCCCTGAGCTTCCGTGTTCAAATGGATGTCTTGAATAAGGACAACCGAAGGCGCGTGTTTTTTCTTCGAGGGAATCACCTGCTGAATGGAGGCGTTCGTCAGCGGAATGGCTTGAATCAAATCAGACAGCTCTTTGGAGACATCCTTATATTTTCGAACCGGCGTGAGCAGAGAAGCGGAGTTGAAGTTGAGGAGAGGCGCGGGAGTGGGTTGACGGATTTCCCATATGTGAGCTTGCGCGAGCGAGCCCAACGCCATCTGAGACACAAAGGAAAGAAGCGTAATTCCCAGAACAAAACGATTTCTTTGAAGGTTCTTCATTGCAATCAAATCTTGCCAATCTGGGCTTAAGATCACCTTAAGATGTTGTAACTTTCTTGTAAAAATATGAAATCTCCATCTAAAATAGTTGATTATCAATGTTCCTCCCCAAGTCGTACATTGGGGAGGTTAGGAGGGGTATTAATGGGATCTTCCATTTAATGCTTAGATTGTTCAATTCCAACAACATGTTTACTGCACAAAAAGGAAACCCTATCTACACCCCACCTTACCTCCCCACTGTAAAACGTGGGGAGGAACATAAAGTGATTACGCGTTGAGGTCGATGAGTTTTTGGGTGTCGATGATGGTGTGGATGGACGGGGCGGTGAGGCCGACCAGCAGGTTGCCGATAATTGTTAACGCGAGCCACGAGGACTCCCATGATTTTGGAATCATGATTTGATCCGGCTGATCCGTAAAGCTGCGTAATTGTTTGCTAACCGATTCATCGTTCACATAAGCGCGAAACGCCGCAAACCCGCCATTTGGATTTCTGGCAAGGATATTGGCAAACACTTTGTACAAGTCGACGCGCCCATTAACGATTTCATATTCAACCTGGACACGGGCCTCTTTGGCGATCTCTTTGGCGCGGGCCATGGCTCGTTCGATTTCTTCAGGTGTATTTCCAGAAACGAGAAACGCCACGTTTGTATCTTGCTTGCCTGAATAAGCCGCTTGTATAAACTCTCTTTGAGCCTTTTGAGCAACAGCTTCGAACCCGTCGGCTGATCCATTCAAATCAATTGTGACCGCGCTGACTTTTTGGCCGTTGAACATCTGAGCCAATTTTTGATCGATTTGATCATGGCCCTCGGCCATAATAGGTTCCATGGTCAAGAACCCAACCAACACCGCCAACAAACTTTTTCGGACGCGAATATCTCGTATCGCACGAATAGATGAAAAAGCACCGCCCGCCTTTCGAAGCGTCACGGCATCCGCCTGTCCCAGAATCGCGTGAGAAGGAGCGTCAACCATAAGCTGATTAACCAATTGATCCAATTGACTATCGACTATGTTGACGCGCCGAGAAAGCCTACGAGCTTTGAGATTGGTCAAATAAATGAATATTCCACGAGCATAATTAGAAATCTTGGTAAGTGCCAAATAAATATCATGGTGAATGCTCCCGAATCCAAGAAACATCAGAGGAAACGCTTGGCTGGAACTACTCTCGGCATAACTCGTCAAAAGACCCACTCCAAAAATCCCTGCGGCAATGACAGTGAGAGTTTTTAGAGCCTTTTTGTTTTTCATTTTCTTTTCAGGTTTCCCTGAAACTTTAATAAGGCCCTCGTTTTCTAATCTCTCTAGAATAGCCTGAACAAAATAATCGGCAAGATCAGAATGAGTGGCATCCACATCGAATGACATCTCGCCTTTAGCGGCATCTACATCAAAATCGATATCTACAGATCGATATTCACTTTCATCCCGAATTGGATCGAAATAAGTAAAGGTAGGTGGATTGGCGCCCTCGCGCATATCTCCCCCATTTTTCATTCGATCACCGTCATTCACTTCCCACAATCCCGCGGATCGGAGAGCGGAATAATAAAAAGGTGCTCCTTTTTTAAAAAATTCACCGAGGATGGCATTGAAATGTCTTTCAACTTCATCTGAACTTTTCGTTGTCTCATATTTCGTCAAATTAAGTTTAAGTTCTGTCACAATTTGGATTTTCCCGTCGGATTCCTTGACCAATTTCCCTGGAACCTGGCTTCGCTTCCATGACAGAAATCCTTTTCCTGCAACCACGGAACCAAGGACAAGCATCACCGGCAATAACCATTCAGAACCGTCCATGTAATTTTTAACGGAATCGAAAGTTTGCGTTGCAGCGGAGAGATCCAACGTTCCCCCGAAGAAAAAGGCCGCCGTCAAAAATAAAATTGCCAGAGGCACAATCGCTCTGAATGATTTTTTGGTGATTTTGCTGGCTTTCACGAGACCCGTCAACATAGAACGAGCCAAAGCGCGAGCTTGACCTCGATCTTTTGAAAACACCGCGATGCGAGCGCCAGAGGGATAATGACCTTCCGTAAAAATAATTTCACTCCCATCTGCCAATTTGAGACGCGTGGGACTTCCCACCTCGCCCGTATTGACTTTTATAAATGGAGTGTTTACGTAGAAACGCTCAAGAATAAGAGAAATAATTCCGTTGGCTATCTTGCGCGCAATTCCGCTAGGGTTGTTCAATACCGCTAAATAATCCAAAGTTTTATCAGTAAATTCCACTTCACTCTTGAATTGCAAAATAAGGGGATTCTGTCGATTGGCTCGATTCGAGGACCACTTTTCACCTTTTAACGGGGCTGCATCGGCTTTCGTATCAACATCAAGCACAGCGTTATGTTCGGGAGGCAAAAGATCGTCAAGATATAAAGGCGCACCAGGCCTAACTGTCTGACCTTTGGATTTTTTTGAAAGGAAGCGAACGATTTTTTTTGCGACTTCTTTTGATTTTTGAATTGAGAGTCCTTGAACTCCGACTGAAACATAGCCTTTCTCATCGGATGTGTTTGCAAAGATGAGAAGCCCCGCTCTTGGGAGATCTTTGGGGGAATTGGGTGGCGAGAAATATTGGACCTCCAACCAATTTTCAGAAATAAGAACAGAGAAATTGGTGCGATTAAATTCGACGGTCAATTGCTTCAACAATTTTTGTCCGTCAACCGATTTTAATTTTTGTTCAATGGTCGACATCACGTCGTTTTCCCTTATTTGCCAGGAGAGAGTGGGCAAAGAAGTGTTTCCAAAAAATTTCCGGTGAATGGGAAGGCCTAAAAATGTCCGGAAAAAATTCTTGCGTCCCCATTCAAATTTCACTCCTCTTCCAAGAAGACGAAGCGCACTAGGCGCCAAAACAGCCGCAAGGAATGGAGCCGCTGTTACTCCTACGGTGGCGACTTGCCGGACCAATTCTCCCGTCGAAGCCGAGGCGGCCACGGTGCTTAAGAAAAATAATCCGAGAACGATCATAGGGACGGAAACCCAACCGGGAAGTTGCTTTTTTTCTTTCGACAAAAGGACTTCTCGGTGGTCAAGATCCTTTTTATTGAACTCCCAATATGAACGTGTCTCACCTATTTTTAAGGTTAAAACATCTCCATCGATCGACATATTCCTAACCTTCTGTCCCGAAGGAATCGTAGCCCAATCAATGGGGGCGCCTGACCGAAGGTCCCAGACAACGGTTTTCTCATCATCATTGGCCGCAACATACCGAGAGCTCGTACGCAAGAAGCCGATGCCGCTGTTTAAACCCAAAAGCGGTGGAAGCTCCTTTCCCGTATCAACAGCCCAGCGTTGAACAGGCCCCACCGAACCTCCGAAAAGAAACTCATGGTGGGCGCCAAACTCAAGTCTTCTAAGCTGGAACCCAGAGTCTTTTTTCCATAACAAAACATCCCCAAGGCGATCGTACAGCCGCACGGTGCTATCCTCAAAAGCCACGGCCTTTACATCTCCGAATTGCATATTCGACACGGCCACCACTTTCCCAGTCATTGAATGCTGCGAATATGTTTCTTCACTTTCCGCGCCGGGTTCAATTTCGATTGTAAGGCCACTTGGCTCAGAAAATTCTTTGTTTTTCCCGACCACCATACCCTTCAAATGTAAGTAATGAAGAATGTCCGTCATGATTTTTGTGGTTGTTGCGGCATTCAGGGACCTTACTTTGAGAATCAACTCGTTGCTCTGAGGATCGAGGAGGAACTGAATCCTTTGGAAATGGCCCATGTTGAATGTAATTTGATCGCCATAGGACCACATTTCGTGAGTGACGGGAGAAATTCCAAATTCAGGATCGTTCAAATAGAAATTTTCAAGCATCTGAAAAACATCCCTGGAACCGATGTGTTCAATGGTACCTTTCCCAAAAAAATCCGGACGCAGCGTCAATTCCATCCGTTGCCGGCGGCCGTTCAGGAAAAAGTAATACTGGCCGGTAATCCAGGCGGCACCAATGAGAACACCCAACGGCCCGACGGTCATGCCCAACATCGGCGTGAACATTTCTCCGGTCGAGGCGGAAGCGGTTGAAGCCAGCGACAAAATGGTTGCGATCAAGAAACCGGTAAAGATTTTGGCGCCCTTCAAGCGCCGGAAATCGGCTCGTAAAGATTTTTCATCGCGGCTGGGAAGCGTCCATTTATAAAGACGAACTCCGCTGGTTGCATAAAGTGTTTGCTCGTTACCGAATGAAAGGCTGGTGATCTTGTCGTCCGGTTCGCCTGTGACGAGTGGAAGTTTCGCCACCAAGTTACCCGTTATACGGTCCCAAATCATAACAGTCTTATCGCGAGTGTCCACAGCTTGGACCGCAGCTACCACTGCGTTGCCGGACGGACTTATCGCAGCGGCGGTCAGACGATGATGAAGTGCGTTAAACTCATCAACTTTAATTCCAGAATCAGAATCCCATTCACGAAGAATTCCATCTTTGTGATAGGAGATAAGGGTCCCATCTGGAGTGAAAAAGATTCCCAAAATACTGTCTTGGGGAATGCGAATGATGCGGTCATTGTCACTTGAGTCGTCGGCCCAACTGTGTATGTGAATAAGGCTTTCGCCATTGTTGGTTCCAGCAACGGCTACTTTTGAATCAACATAATTGCCGCGGACCATAACAACGTTAGAAATCTTAACTGCCCATGTCGCTTGAGCTTTTCTGTCCGGAACTTCCCTGGACCAAACCCGGACAATCCCACTTTTATAAGCGGCCACCAGCGATTCTCCTCCATTCGGGCTGTCCAAACTCATCACGGGATCTCGATCGATGCCCAATGGCTCTGTTGACGTTTCTCCCAGGGAAACAATCTTTATATCCCCGTTGGCCATTCCCAAATAAATCTCATTGTTGTGGGGATGAATGGCGATATCGTTGACTTCACTGAGCGTGTCGCTCCATATGAGCTCTGACTTGGCATTGTTTCTATAGATCCGAACCAAACCGCCTTCCATGACCACCACGGAATAAATTCCGTCGCGACTGGAAACCACTTTCTCAATGGAACTTTCTTTAATAATTTGGACAGGTTTGGGAACCGGCCGGTGGCGAAGAAATCTCAACGCCCACAAGGTAGCGATTGCAATGGGCGTCAACACCAACACTTGCGCCATGCCTAACATCGGGGTGAGATGGGACAAGAGATAAGCGGGTTGTTCAGCGGCGGAAGCGGATAAAGAAGAAAGAATGAAAAGAGCGCCAGCCATCAACGAAACCTTTTTTAAGCGGCCTTGCCCTATGGATTTTTTGTCGTGAACTTTCGGCAAGAAATCGGTGTAATCGATCAAAACAATTTGTGAAGTCTCTTTATTGAACCCAATGATTTTATCGCTGGATTGATCAAACCCGAGAATGTCCATCCCCAATTCTTTATTTGAAACATGGGCTATGTCCTCACGTGTTTTAGAATTCCAAACCGTCAGCCCTTCAGCTTTCCGTCTCGACCAACCGAACAAATAATTTCCCCCATTGTTAAAAAAGAAGTCGCTATTAAGTTCAACCCCTTCCACGATGCTGGTCTTATGTGTTCTTAGATCAATAAGATCGCAAAAAGCTGCTCTAGCATTCGTCAAGACCATGTATCGATTGTTCGGGCTGAATTTCATCTGCTTAAAAGGCGATTCTTCCGATATCAAGTGAGGATACGGCCTCAATTCTTTTTCAAAATCATTCCGTTTATAAATAAATACGACATTGCGTTCCGGTCCTCTGGGGAAACTAATGGCAATCAAACTACCATCGGGACTAACCTCAATCCCCTCAATATGAGCAACCTTCAAAAGAACTTTTATTTCAGGTTTTTTCTCGATCAAAGAAATCGAACACAAACCTTGGGTGGGGTCTGAAAATATTAATTCTTGTTTCTTCAGGTTAAAGACCCATTTCTTCGCATAAATAGCGCTAACAAAAGGGGCATCAACTTTAAACGTTTGGCCACTGGTGGCATTAACAAGGTTAATGAACCCCTCGACTTCTCCGTTCTGAACGATCCATTGTCCGTCGTCACTGACACCAATGGGAGTCGAAATAAAATCCGGGCTAACTTTGTGGATCATTCGGCCGGTCGACATTTTTCTAATTCTCATCGAATTATCCTGGTCTATGACATTTGAATGAACCAGCATAACCGTCCCCGCCGGAGAAACCATGATTCGATTTGAATCCTTTGTCAGAGAAGAATGGGTCCAACTTTTTGTTTTTATTTTGGTCACCAGGAGAACGCCGATAATAAGTAGGGCGCCGGCCTCAGCCATGCCAAGCATCGGCGTGAAGTGCGGCAAGAAAGAAGCGGTTTGCTCGGCGGCGGAGGCAAGAGAGGTAAATCCGAAAAGGGCCACTGCGCCGATTAAAATTTTTATTAAATTTCCTCTCGCATCTCGGGCTGGTTGCGAGCCGTACGTCGCCGCCGTATTTTCGGAAGACTTCTCCGATCGATCTTTGGGTCGGGATAACAAATCACGAATAACCCAATAAGCAATTATCACTACACATTGAGTTGAAAGAACTGTAGAAAATATAACTAGGAACCAAGCAATATCAACCTGGGTTATTTCTCCCAGCAAGGTTTCCCCTGTCGCCGCTGAAGCCGAAGCCATTCCCAATGCAAGAAAGGCGAGAACAGCGCTAGTTCGAGATAATTTCGAACCACCACTTAAATTTTTTGATGGACCAGGATGCTTATCAAATGCTGTTAATCCTTCAACGCGCCTGACTTTTTCTTTAACATTTCCGGGTAAAAAATCTCTCAAAGAGTATTTTTGGTTGTTTGTAAATGGGCCGACACGGTGTCTAAGCAATATGATCTTCCCATCCATTTCAAAATCAATAAACTCAATTGTTGATTGGTATGATTGCCGGCCTAAAATTTGACCCGATCGTAAATCAACCAGCACAACGCTTGTGATACCCAAACTGGGTCCTTGAACAACCGCAGCAAATTTAGATGACGGCGAAAAAACGATTGGAAAATCTTTCAGGCTTCCATATTTGGCCATCGGCATGGGATCCGTGATTGTTTTTCCACTGGTCGCGTCGAAAAACTGTATATCAGATGTTGTTCGAAGAACTGCTAAAAATTTCCCATCAGGGCTCAACCGCGCCGAAATTCCCTTAACCAAAATTTGAGATATAAAGTTTCCGGAGTGGAAAGCCCAAACATTAACTTCCCCATTCTTCTTATCAACGGTAACGATTCGATCGCCCGAGGGGGTGGCATCTGTTTTCTGCGCCTGCGGATGGCTACGCACATAGTGAGAAAAATCTGCATCAAGGCTCAATTGAGGAATTGAATCATTAGCAGCGGCTTCATTGGGTGTTTTTAATAATTCCACCAACGACTCAACGATTTTCTTGGCCTGCTCTTCTTCAATACCTTCCACATAAAATTTAACTGAAAAACTATCATCATCTTCCGAGGTCGCAGTAATAGAAATTTCATCGTCTGTTGGCAGTCCATCCGATGCATAAAATCCAACCTGCAAATTTCCATTATCGGTAATTGACATTTCATGCTTATTGGCCTGAAGATTTTTGACTGCGTTCCCAAGAACTTCTTTGCCTTGTGCACTTTTTAACTTTTCGAAAATCGCAACTTGAATAAGACTTTCTCTGAAAAGGGGATGTGGATCCTCCGCTTGCGGAATGTTCTTGAAAAATCCCTTTTGAATTGGGATCCCTTCCCAAACAAATTCTTTGGATGATTTCTTCCGAAATCTGGTTTTCCTCATCAATGCTTTAACTGTTCCTATGAAGAGCGGAAGGAAGACGAAAATAATAGGAACAGCTGCAGCTGCCACTTTTGCTCCCGCTTTTAATCCCATGGCCGAAGCATCCACCCCACTTAGAAGGAGTACGCCCAATATCGCCAACGAAATAATCAAATTGCTTGGCGGGGTCCAAAGCCTTGAAGGCTTTTTGGGTTCTTGGCTTTTCTTCTTTTCACTTGGTTTTCGCTCTTCTTCAGATACCCGCCAGGAATGAAAAAACCACCACATCCCTAATACGAATAATCCCACCGAGACGATCATAAAGACCATCGCGATCTTCATCAAAAGCGCCATTGAAAAAAGAATTGCCGGCACCGCAACAAGGGAGAGAGTGGGCAGAAGAGCCATTCCTTGATTGCCGAACATCAGGGGGCTTTGGCGCCATTGTGAACCGTTGGGACCAAATAGAGCGGTCAGTAGATAGTCTCTGGTCTTGACGTAGATGGCGACCTGGATATCGCCGAGAGAACGTGTTCCTTGTTTGAGCCAGAGCAATGGAGATCGTTTCGGAAGCGAATCGTTTCGCACCGCATCGGCGCTGACATTTTCGTTGGTTAAAGTGGAATGAGATCCATCGCCCAACTGCTCAATGACCTTGGCATGAAGCGCCATTGTTCCGACCACGGGAAGCGCATCCCCCGATCCCGCCACGGGCGTAACAAGGAAAAGTTTTTGGCCAGCGAACATTTGTTCGAGAGGGGTTTTTTCGCGGTCGAAGACGGAAAGGTAGTGGGTTTCGTTTTCGGTGTCGAGCTTGGTGATTTTGGGGGTGGCCACGACGTAGGAGATGTTTTTGGATTTTAAAATGTCTTTGAGGCCTGAGGTATGAAATCCACCGGCGACCAACACGCCCACCTTTGAGGACTGGGACAATAAAGAATTAATCATTGCATCGTTGCGAGCTTCAGCTGTTTCGTAGAAGGACTCAAACGGCTTTAGTTCTGAGATCCGGGATCTGGGATCTGAGTTTCCGAACTCAGAACTCAGATCTCTGTACCCAGATCTCACGCTTTTATATTCCGCCCATTGGTCGGATGTCAGTGAAAAATCAATCAGTTGTCCGCTGAGATACGCGTATTTGTCTTGAGCAACCAACGCTTGCTCTTTCGCCGATTTGGCGAGTTTGGAATAGGCTTCATTTTCCAATCGGTTGATTTCGGTGAAGAGAGGTTCGGTTTTGATTCCGTCGGTTAAAAGCACGTAACGGATATAGGAATCAAAATGGGGTGTTTCAGAAATATTGATTCCATTCTTGGAGCAAACGGAACGCAAGTGCTCGTAATATCCCGCGAAAGTGATGTGGCCTTCACGATAAGCCAGGCTGACTTGTAGCAGATCTTGCGTCGCTTTCTCACTCAGGCGGCGGACCAATTTTTCAAGGACCTGCGCGCGTTCCGCTTCCACAACCTTGAAATCAAAAGACTGCTCCATCTCATAGGCCTGAAGGAACGTTTCAACATTAAAAGAAACGGTCTCGCCATTTTCCGCTAAAAGGCGGACATACTCGGGAAGATTCAATTTTCCTTCGCGATACAACGCGATCTGAGCGTCAAAAGCTTTTAATTCAGGGTTAAAAATCGATTCTTTTTCTTTCTTAATTTTTGACACGAAACTGTTCAACGACTTTT
>CAZJOE010000019.1:0-11772 GCA_964547555.1 uncultured Elusimicrobia bacterium
CGCTGAGCTGATCGACCGCGATCCCGAAGCGGCGGATCTTTCCGGAACCGAAGAACCGCATCGGAGTGGCTGGGGAATTCAATTGGGTTGGACCTTGGGCCTCAGCACTCTCATAGGAATTTGGTTGGTGGTGAGCCCTGGAATCTTCCCAATTCCTCGACGCGAAGCCAATATCCACTATATTATTGGCGCTTTAATCACGACTTTTTCTGTTTTGGCCACCGCGGAACCGATCCGGTCCGTCCGTTTTTTAAACATTATTTTCGCTTTCGTCTTATTGACGGCTCCGACCTTTAGCAATCTGGCTCTCGCTTTGGCGGTCATCGCCCTCAGCCTTCCCAAAGGAAGGATCCAAGAACAATACGGTGGGTGGAACCGCTACATCTGGTAAAATCACCCACCTTCATGAACCGTCATCCTTATATAGATGGGACGCTCAACGCGGCCCTTTTTTTTAAACTAATCCTACTTTCGCCTATCCCAGTTGAGGCTCTTCCCTTAAATTCCTACTTGGACCATGCCTTTTCCGGCTCAGAAGACATGCGCGCCCTTGATTTAGACATCGTTTCGTTAAAATCTGAAATCGAAGCGCGGGATTTGGAACTATCCCCCCTGTTAAGTCTCGAACTCAACCGTTTTTGGGACGACCGGCAAACCCTTTCGAGCAATCCCCAAACACAAGGACGAAGCGCCGATCTCTTGTTGACCAAGCCTTTCCCGACGGGAACGCGTTTAAATTTACTCTCAGGGTTGGAATCCCAGGAATTTCGTAATACTCCGGGAGAAAAAGCTCATTTGGTCGGTTGGGAAGCGGGGCTGTCTCAGTCGCTGTGGCAAAATAGTTTTGGAAGACAAACATCTTACCGGAGAAGAAGGGACCAAAATGAATTAAAAAGCCGCCTTCTCCTCTTGATACAAGAGCGCCAGGAAACACTCATTGAGTTTGAAACTTTATATTGGGACCTCGCTTACGCTCATCAAGAAATGAGAATTCGCCAAGAGAACTTAGACCGGAGTAAACGGATCTGGTCTTATATCAAAGACCGATTTGGCCGCTCGGCGGCGGAGCGCACCGATCTTTTACAGGCGCAGGCTTTGGTCTCTAGCCGGGAACTCCAACTGCAAATGGCCTCCGATAATCTCAAGTCTCTCGAAGCCCGTCTCCAGGAAAAATTGGTCCTTCCCGCGGAATTTTCTCCTCAGGAAGAGGAGCTTCAATTGGAACGTTCTTTGAATGCTCTTTTTCCTCAGATCGATTTTGCTCCGGCAACTCCCGTGTTGATTGAAGCGCTTCAGGCCCGTTATGAAGCCGATTCCCTTCAGGCCCAAGCCAAACTTGATAAAGACCGGCTCAAACCCATTTTGGAAGTGGGATATGCTTACGGACATCGCGGCGTGGATCCTTTATTTTCTAGAGCACGACGCGCCGCTGAATCGCAGAATAATGATTACCACGAAGTGGGTGTTGTGTTCGCGACACCTTTGGATTTTTCTTTGATTTCCAAATCTCGCCACGCCTTTGAATCCACCGCGGAGGCCCAAAAGTTTCGGTCGGCGCGATTCGAGCGCCAATCCAGAATTCAATGGGCTGACCTCGAGAGGAACATTCTTGAACAAAAAGAACGGGTGGAAATCGCCCTCGAACTTTCCAAAATTCAGAAAAGCAAAGGCGAAGAAGAAAGATCCCGCTACCTTAAAGGCCGCACCACCGCGTTTCAAGCCATCACTTTCGAACAAGACGCTGCCGAAGCAGAGCTTCTGGTGCTGCAACTATTGGCTCAATTGCGACGCACTGAAGCCCAAGCCCGCGCTTACATTCGCGGCGCCGGAGATAAACCATGAACCTCATTAAACTTTCCATTGAACGGACCGTGTTTGCGTGGGTCTTGATGGCGGGACTTATTATTTTTGGCGCTATTTCGCTCAACCGCCTCGGCATCAGTCAAATGCCCGATGTGGACTTTCCTATTCTCGATGTTTCGGTCACCTATGAGGGCGCGGCGCCAGAAGTCATCGAGTCGGATCTCATCGATCAAATTGAACAACGATTGCTTTCTCTTGAAGGACTCAAGGAAATGAGATCAACCGTGCGGCAAGGCCAAGGCTCGGTGCGCCTCGAGTTCGACATTGACCGGGACGTCGATATCGCGCTTCAAGAAGTGCAAGCGGCCCTCAGCCAATTGCGGATGCCGATCGACGTTCAACCGCCCGTCGTCAGAAAACGAAATCCTGAAGAGGAACCGATCATGTTTATCGGCCTCTATGCGAATGTGCCCCTGCGCGAAGTGATTCAATACGCCGAAACCACTTTCCTTGATCAAATCCGTTTCGTTCCCAATGTGGGCGAGGTTTCCGTCGGAGGGTTTAGCGACCGCAACATTCGTATTTGGCCCGATCCGATCAAACTTAAAAAAGCAGACCTCACCGTTTTGGATTTGGAAGAGGCCCTTAAATCACAACATTTAGAAACCGCGGCCGGGCAATACGTGGAAGATGACCGCGAACTACGGGTCCGCTGGCTGGGAGAAGCCACCAGTGTTGAGGAATTAAAGAAACTGCGGATTTTAAGACGCGGCGGAAGCGTCATTCAAGACACCGTGTACTCAATCGGCGATATGGCCGAAGTGGAAGATGGTCTCTCCGATATTCGCCGGATCGCCCGAGTCAATGGACAAGAAGCGATCTCCATTTCGGTCCGCAAGCAAAGAGGCTCCAATGAAGTGGAAGTGGCCCAAGCCGTCCAGAAAAAACTCAAGGAAATAAAGGACAACCTTCCTCCCGGCTACAATTACCGCGTCAACGTCGACTTCACCAAACCGACCCAAGCCGTGGTCCAAACCACTTATGAAAAACTGCTGGTGGCCAGCATCGTGACCATTCTCGTGTGCTTGTTGTTCCTGGGTAACTGGCAAGCGGCGCTCAACATTCTTTTTTCGATTCCCACCTCCATCGTGGGGACATTCCTCATTATTTATTTCTCCGGCTTTACGCTCAACCTTTTCTCGTTGCTGGCGTTAACTCTCGCGGTTTCCATCGTCGTGGACGACGCCATCATGCTATTGGAAAATATCGTGCGCCATTATCGCATGGGAAAATCACCGACGGCCGCCGCTTACGAAGGCGCCATGGAAATCTTGCCGGCCGCGACCGCCGCCAGTTTCGCCGTGGTGGCCGTGTTCCTGCCGGTTATTTTTATGGAAGGAATCATTGGAAAATTCTTTTTTCAATTCGGCGTGACCATGTCGGCCGCCGTGATGCTGTCTTTGCTTGAAGCCGTTACCATCACTCCGATGCGTGCCGCGGCGCTTCTTCGAACCTCTCCCAAAATTTCCAAACTCGAACATTGGCTCGACACTCACTTTGAAACGTGGGCCCGAGCCTACCAACGGCTCCTCAAAAAAGTTATGGCCTTCCCCAAAACAGTCGTTTTCGCATCAATCGTGGTGTTTTGTCTTTCCATGATTGTCATTCGATCCGTGAAACAGGAATTTGTTCCGACACAAGATCAAAACATTATCATCATCTCCGGACAAACACCGCCCGGAACCTCGCTTCCCGAAACGCTGCTCAAGGCGACAGAAATTGAAAAAATCGTATTGGGACAATCGGGGGTTGAAAGTTTCTTTATTTCAATTGGCGGAGGAGGGGGCGCTTCCGAGCCCAATCAATTCTCCTTGCCGACGCTGCTGGTAGAGCGCTCAAAAAGAAAACTGAAACACACTCAAATTATGGATGAGTTGCGGAAAAAATTTAAAGATGTCAAAGGCGTTCGTATCGCCATGAGGGATATCTCCGCCCGCAACCTGACAAGCGGGAGACCCTATCAGATTTCATTTAACTTGCTTGGACCCGATTTAAAAGTATTGCAGGAAAAAGCCCAAGAACTGATCGACAAACTGACCAAGGAAAATTTGGCTCAGGAATTGGACACCGATTACAAGACGGGCCTTCCCGAATTAATTATTCGCCCCAATCGGGAAAAGATGGCTTCACAAGGCGTTTCGATTGAAGCGGTGGCCCGCACCTTAAATGTCGCAGTGGCCGGCGTGCGGCAAACAAGATACACCGCGGGGTCGCGGCGATATGACGTCCGAATTAAAATGCGAGAACAGTATGTTACTTCTCCAGAAGATATCGAAAAAATCTATGTGCGGAACCAATTCGGGAATTTGGTTCCTCTCCACCAGTTGGTCGACATCAAAGAAATGCCCGCCGCGCAATCGATCACACGCATCAACCGCCAGAGAGCGATTGGTATTTATGGAAGTCCGGCCAACGGCAATTCGCAAGGAACCATCATCAAGAGAGCGCAGGACATTGCCAAGGAAATTTTGCCGGTTGGATATCGATTGGCTTTGGAAGGAACATCGGCCGGCCTTACAGATAGTTTTAAAAGCTTAAGAGGGGCGCTATTGATGGGAATTTTGGTGGCGTATATGATTCTCGCCGTGCAATTTAATTCCTTTGTTCATCCCATCACGGTGCTGGTGGCGCTTCCCTTCAGCTTAACAGGCGCGCTCTTAACGCTGTGGATCACCGGCACATCGCTTAATCTTTTCAGCTACATCGGCCTTATCGTGCTCATGGGAATTGCCAAAAAAAATTCCATCCTGTTGGTCGAATTCACAAATCAGGTGCGCCATCGGGACGCCAAGAAAGATGTCGTCACGGCCCTCATCGAAGCATGCCCGGTCCGGCTTCGCCCGATCTTGATGACCTCCGTCGCCACCATGGCGGCCGCGCTTCCCTTGGTCCTGGGCAACAGCATCGGCCAAGAAACCCGCACTCCGATGGGACTGACGATTATTGGCGGAACGTTGGTATCGACCGTCCTCACTTTGTTCGTGGTGCCTTGCATGTACGAAACATTGTCCCGGTTTGAATCAAAAGAAAAAGAAGTTGAAATCGTTTAGAATTTCGAACTCAGAAGTGGCTTAAGTTTCTCCCAAACAGTGTTTGCGATGATCGCATGGCCTTCGGCGGTGGGGTGGATTCGGTCGGGCAAGTTGAGTTTTTGAATTCCTCCCACATTTTTTAGGAGGAACGGAATCAAAACGACGTTGTTCTTATCTGCCAGAGCCGGGAATATTTCAACGAACTGAGTGGTAAAGGTTTTCCCGTAATTGGGAGGCATTTGCATCCCAGCCAAGAGGATCTTCATGTTGGCGTTGTGGGACTTGGCGAAGTCGATCATCTTTTGCAGATTTTCTTTGGTGGTTTCCGTGGGAATTCCCCTGAGGCCGTCGTTTGCGCCCAGCGCCAGCACGAAAACATCCACTTTTTGACGCAAGACCCAACGAAGTCGTCGTTCCCCGGCTGCCGTGGTGTCTCCACTCAAACCGGCATTGATCACGCGGTAAGGGAGTTTCAACGCGTCAATTTTCTTTTGGATGAGAGCGGGATAAGCCTCTTTAATATCCAACCCGTAACCAGCCGTAATGCTGTCTCCAAAAAATAGAATCGTTTGGATATTCTCATCGGCGCGAGACGGAAAGCTTAAAACAATCAATAAGAATAAAATCTTCATAAAGGTATTATTGTAAAAATTGTCATGAGCCAACAGACCACAATTGAAGTAAAAACTCTCACCAAGCATTATCAAAGCGGCGATCAAACGCTTACGGTTCTCAACCGAGTGACGTTTTCGCTCTCTCCCGGTTCCGCCTGCGCCATCATGGGTCCTTCAGGAAGCGGAAAAACAACCTTGCTCGGCCTTTGCGCGGGATTGGACCGCCCCGATGAAGGATCTGTCGTCATTCACGGAACCGATCTTGCTACCCTGACGGAAGAAGAGAAAGCCGCCTTCCGACGGCAGTTCTTGGGCTTTGTGTTTCAAAGTTTCAGATTGATTCCCACGTTGACCGCCCTTGAAAACGTGATGGTACCGCTTGAATTGTTGAACGAGAAAAATATTCGGGGACGCGCTGAACAAATACTGGACCGGGTCGGACTAAAAGAACGTTTTCATCATTTCCCTCCGCAGCTTTCCGGTGGAGAACAACAACGGGTGGGATTGGCGCGCGCTTTCATTCATAAACCAAAAGTGCTTTTCGCCGACGAACCCACCGGCAATCTCGATTCGGAAACAGGCCGCCACATCAGCCGTCTCTTGTTCGAACTCAACAGAGTGGAAGGAATCACTTTGGTGATGGTCACTCACAATGCCGAACTGGCGAGAGAAACAGGGCGGGTCTTGAATCTCTCCGGCGGGTCGCTCATCTCAGATGAATCCCACAAAAAATAAACCATCGGCCGGTTGGATGATGAAGATGGCCTGGCGGGATGGCCGGAAAAACTGGAAACGGCTTCTTTTTTATGTGTCCGCCACCAGTCTTGGAATCGGCGCCCTGATCGCGGCGGGATCACTTCAGCACAACCTTGAAGAAGCGCTTAAGCAACAAGCAAAACCTCTGCTGGGGGCTGACATCGTTGTTCGCAACCGCCGCCCTTTTAGTCCTGAGGCTGAAAAATTTCTTTCTTCTCTCCCTTATCCTTCCCTTCGAGAAGTTGAACTCACGACCATGGGTTATTTCCCCAACCATGACAGCAGCCGGCTGTTGGAAGTTCAAGCCATTCAAGACGGTTTTCCCTTTTATGGAAGCGTTAAAACAGAACCCCCCAATGTTTTGAGTGAAATTTTCATAAAACCTGGCGCCCTCATTGAAGAAAACGTTATGGCTGAATTCGGGGTATCGGTGGGAGATACAGTTGAATTGGGACGAACCCGATTTCAAATCGTCGGAGCGCTTAAAATGGTGCCCGGCGAAGCCATGGCTTCCGTTTTTTCAGCGCCCCGCGCTTTCATTGGGTTCCCCTTTTTAAAATCAACGGGACTCATTCAAGAAGAAAGTCTCGCCCGGCACGCACTTTATTTCAAAATTGATAATCCAGAAAGTTTAAAACAAGCGCTCGCCACCATTGAATCCAAAGCCGCTGAAAATACTTGGCGAGTCAATACCGTCGCCGAACGTCAAAAATCCCTGGGACGCAGAGCGGACAATGCCAGCCGGTTTTTAAAGTTGGCCGCCCTTATCGCGCTGCTCTTGGGTTGCATCGGTGTCGCCAGTATTCTCTACGTTTACGCCAAGGACAAGCGTTCCATGGCGGCCACCCTTAAATGTCTCGGCGCTCCGGCCACGCAAACATTTGGAATTTTTGTGCTGCAAGGATTTATTTTGGGATTGGGAGGAACGCTGATTGGGGTCGCCTTTGGTATCGGAATCCAATCTTTTTTTCCAACGGTGCTTCGCCAGTTGATAACCATCGAAATCCCTTTCTTTATTTCCTGGTCTTCTATTTTAAATGGCGCCGCCGTGGGGTTTGGGCTGTCTTTTCTTTTCACCCTCCTTCCTCTCTTAAATCTACGGTTTGTCTCCCCGTTGGCAGCGCTCCGTTTTGATGGAGCCTCGGGTGGATCAAGCCTGGCCTGGCTGCGTCGATATATTTCCCCAGGCCTTCCGTTTGCCGCCAGACATGGCCTCGCCAATTTATTCCGTCCGGGGAATCAAACCTATATTCTTTCCGGTGCGTTGGGATTTGGAAGCGCGCTTATCTTTATGATTACCTTCATCAACAATTCTCTTCTTTCGCATATCGCGCTTTCCACATCAGAAAACGAACCCAACCTGGCTTTGATCGACATTCAAAGTTTCCAACAAGAGGGCGTTCGAGAAACCATTCGGCAAGGAAAGGCCGTGATTGAAGAAGAAGCGTCGATTGTTACGATGCGCCTTCTAGAACTGAAAGGAGTTCCCGTCGGGAAACTATTGGAAGACAAAAACTCCAAACGTCCGCTTTGGGCGCTGCGGCGGGAATACCGGTCTAGCTATCGGAACACTTTGGGGCACAGTGAAAAAGTAACGGCCGGAGCATGGCCGCCAAAATCTTTTTCCATTGAAGGTCCTATTCCGATTGCCCTTGAACAGGGGATCGCCGAAGATTTGGAAGTGGGGCTCAATGACGAGATTGTTTTCGACGTTCAGGGCGTACCCATGAAAACCGTCATCGCCGCCATTAGAACGGTGGACTGGTTCCAGCTGCGCCCCAACTTTTTTATTCTTTTTCCCAAAGGAGTTTTAGAAGAAGCCCCCCAATTTACCGTTATGCTGGCGCGGGCCCCTTCGGTGGAAGCGACCGCCGCCGTTCAAAAAGAAGTCCGGAAGAAATTCCCGAATGTATCGACGGTGGATTTACGCATGGTTCTGGCCACCTTGGAAGATTATTTCAACAAAGTCGCTCTCGCGCTTAAGTTTATGGCCCTGTTCGTAGCCGCCACCGGAATTATGATCTTGGCGGGCGCCCTTATTTCCAGCCGAAGCGAACGACTCCGCGAAGCCGCGCTGCTGCGCACATTGGGAGCACCCAGCAAAGACATTCGCAGCATCCACTTCATTGAATATGGATTGATCGGATTATTTTCAGGAGTCGCGGGACTTTTTCTGGGAACCGCAGGAGGTTTTTGTGTTACCAAGTTTTTCTTTAAGACCAGTTTTCAACCGGGGGTCCTACCGGCTGTCGTGGGGCTGGGATTGATGATTGTGATTAGTATTCTCACGGGGATTTTTTTGGGGCGAGGATTACTGAAAATTCCACCCCTTCAAACTTTGCGAGAAGAAATTTAATTAATTCTTTCTCTGTCTGTCTGGTTGTTCCCCACGCAGTTTCAGTGGGGAGCAACTACGAATTAGAAGAAGGTTAACCCCACCATGGCTTTTCCGTAGACGCCGGAAAGGTCAACTTCGGTGTTCACATTGTTGTTGGAAATTTTTTCAAACTTCAGAGAACTGTATCCGACTTCCGCGCCAATCAGGAATTTGCCCAATTTCACTCCGGCTTCCGCGCCCACCGAATAGCTGGGTTGGCCCGATTTAATTTTGTCCGATACATGGGTGGATCCGCTGTCGAAATCCACTTCCGCAGAAGGATACCCGATACCGACGATAGGACCCACATAAACAAGCGTGTCGAGCAGCCGCCAGTCCACGAGAACGGAAATATTCTTTGCATCCAGGTCCCACTCGCTGCCATTGGACGATTGGTCTTGCTTGATCCATTCATGACGAAGGCCAACGCCGAGCGGCAGAACAGGTAAATCGAAAAATATGTCAACGTTATAGTTGTCAAAATTATCCGCATCAAGTGAAGAGTTGCTCACGGTATTAACGCGATTTTCAAAAGCATCGGGGCTGGCCGAATTAACTCCATAACCGCCTCGAATTTCCAACAAACCCGCGTGAGCGGTCTGAACAACGACAAAAGCCGCCAATGCCAAAATCAATCGAGAGTGCTTCATGTGTGTCCTCCTTAAAATTTAAATGATGATTGTTATTCTTATCATTATAGAAGGGCCTCTGCCATAAAGATGACGGCAGATACGGAATAACTTGAAATAAGTTTTAACGGGTTGGTTTAGGGCCTAGAAGGGGTTGGGACATTTAAAACGGAATTTATTTTCTGCATGAGGTCTTCGGGAGAAAAAGGTTTTTGTAAGAACGAAACTGATTCATCGATCGTGAAATCGCCAAAATTTTTATTCAAATAACCGGACATAAAAATAACTTTCAAATTCGGGTGCTTCTCTGAAATACGCTTCACAACTTCGTCTCCCCCTATGTCGGGCAACACGATGTCAGCAAGGACCAACACCAGTTTATCTCCAACCTCTTCAATGAGTGACAAGGCTTCCTGCCCCGTGGCGGCGGAATGCGCTTTAAACTCATTTTCACTTAAAACACGACCAATTAATTTTCTTACCGATTCCTCATCTTCAATCACGAGGATGTCTCCCGTACCCGAGAGCCGCTGAAGTACTTTCGTGGACACCGGTTCTTCACTAACCGCATGACTTACCTTGGGCAAATAAATAGTGAAAGTGGCGCCCTCTCTAACGGCGCTCTCAACAAAAATAAATCCTTGGCTCTGCTTAATCACCCCGTACGCCATGGACAAACCCAAGCCCGTTCCTTTTCCTTTTTCCTTGGTCGTAAAAAATGGCTCAAAAATGTGGGGCTGTATTTCAGCGCTCATTCCCACGCCTGTATCTTTGACCTTTAACCGCACGTAATCGTTCGGCGGAAGTATGCCTGAATAGGAAAAATCCTCAATTTTCACGTTTTTCGTTTCAATTGAAAATGTTCCTCCCTTGGGCATCGCGTCCCGAGCATTGATGGCCAAATTCATAATAACTTGCTGAATTTGTCCTTGATCCGCGTAAATAAAACCCAAATCGGGAGCCAAGGTCGTGCTAAGCGAGATATTCTCCCCCATCAAACGAATCAACATTTTTCCCAGATCTTCAAGTTCTTCGTTCAACATAAAGGTTCGGGGCTGAAGCGCCTGTCGTCGGCTAAAAGCAAGAAGTTGTTGAGTGAGAGAAGCAGCTCGTTTCCCCGCTTTCCTAATTTCCTCGATGTCGTCCTTACAGACGGTTCCGTCAATGGCGTCTTTCGCCAGCATATCGGAATACCCGAGAATGACATTGAGGATATTGTTAAAGTCGTGAGCAATTCCTCCGGCCAATCCCCCTATCGCTTCCATCTTTTGAGATTGATACAGTTGTTCCTCTAACTTTTTCCGGCCCATTTGTTCTTTACGCAGTTTCTCTTTTGCTTCCATCTCTTCCGTCATATCTTCGGCGATTCCCACCACGCGATAGACTTGGCCCAATGTATTTTTGATCGGAAAAGCCCGGTCCCATATCCAACGAATTGTTCCATCGGGACGCACAATCCTATATTCCTCGTTGTATTCTCCGGCGACTTGCTTTGAAGTTGCGTTTTTTAAGACGCGGTCCCGATCTTCCGGAAAAAGCGCTTCCGCCCATATGTTCGGAGAAGCGTAAAGACTCTCACAGGTTCGGCCCCACACTTCTTCATAGCCGGGACTGATATAAATCATTTGGTTCTTTTCCACGTCCCTCATCCAAAAAACCTCGCGAATATTTTCCGCCATTTCTCGAAAACGCTCTTCGCTGTTTTGCAATTCACTGATGGCGCGCTTGCATTCGGCGAAATCGGCTATCATCATTCGCTGCCTTTGAATCGCGTAACAGATGGCGCGCGACAAAATGGGTCCCGTCAGTTCATTTTTATAAAGATAGTCCTGCGCTCCTTTCTCCACGGCGGCCACCGCGAGCCGATCGTCTTCCGTAGCGGTCAGTAAAAGAATAGGCATATTCAAAACGGTTTCCTTTAATTTTTGGAAGGTGGCCAGTCCCTTGCTATCGGGAAGATTCAGATCAAGAAGGATCGCGTCGAATTCATTTTTTTTGACGGAGTCGACCGCTTCTTTAAGGGTCCCAACCGTATCTATCGAAAAATTCTGGCCGATTCCACTGGTAAGGTATTTTGCAATCAAACCGGCATCGTCCGGATCGTCTTCAATTAATAGAATTTTTTTATCCGAGGTATTATTCTTCATAGAGCGTGGATCACCCCCTTATGTATATGATGATCAAGCCATTTTAAAGGGCAACCATGAAAATTCGCATCGAAAAGTGAAAACGAATCGTTAATACACGGATAATTTGGATAATAGGATTTAAGAAAAACACACGCTTTTCGGGAGAATTGCTCAATTTGGGCGGGAACTGCTTTATTAGGGGGTTCTCCCGGTGAAAGCAGGGAACCGTTACTTAAAAAGCTCCAAAACCTTTTCTGGCGGACGCGCTATGACAGCTGTGTAATTTCCCCGAACCACAATAGGGCGTTGCAGCAAAACAGGGTTTTCGGTGACGATGCGGCGGATCACCGAGGGCGACATCTGCACCGCGAA
>CAZJOE010000020.1:0-11720 GCA_964547555.1 uncultured Elusimicrobia bacterium
TCGTAAAGCTGAGACGGCCCGACTTCTTATGCCTTTTAACCAGCTTGTCCAACCCGGGTTCATATATGGGAATTTGTCCGGCCTTCAGCGTGTCAATCTTGGTTTGATCTTTATCAACACAAATAACACGGTGTCCCAATTCAGCCAAACAGGACCCTGTCACCAAGCCCACATATCCGGAACCGATCATACAGACTTTTTTCACGCCCTTTCCCTTCATTTCATTTGCCCCCCGTGGGAAGCGAAATAGGCCCACGTCCGCCGAACCCCTTCTTCAAAATTCACCAAGGGCCGGTAACCGAGTTTCTTTTTTGTTTCTGATATATCGGCCCAGGTCTTCTTCACATCGCCCCGTCTTGTCGCGGAAATCTTAAATGACAGCTTTTTGCCCGTTATTTTTTGAAGGATTTTTACATAGTCAAGAAGGGAATGAGAATCACCGCAAGCCACATTAAACACATCTCCATTCAAACCCGGTTTGGTGGCCGCCAGCAAATTGGCGGACACCACGTTATCGATATAAGCGAAATCCCGCGACTGCTTGCCGTCGCCATGAAGGGGAAGGGGTTTCGACCGATAAACAGCGTCCATGAAAATAGGAATGACCACGGCGTACTTGGATTTAAAATCTTGCCGGGGACCGAAGACATTAAAATACCGGAGAGAAACGGTCGAGAGTCCCATCGTTTTTGAAAACACGGAACAATAATATTCCCCCGCGGCTTTCGACGCGGCATAAGGGGACAAGGGCATGGGCTTATGCGAAGGAGATTGAGGGAAGAAAGGGGACTCGCCATACACGGAAGAGGAAGAAGCGCTCACAACTCGTTTGACGCCGGCGGAAAGAGATTCCCACAATAAATTTACGAGACCACCGACATTGACTTCCGCGGAGGAAATAGGATCTTCAAGCGAACGCACCACCGAGCGAAGAGCGGCCTGATGGAGGACATAATCGACGTTCCGCAGCGATTTTTTTAAATCTTTTCGTTCGCGAATATCTCCGCGGACCAGGTCAATTTTATTTTTCAGGTGGGCGATGTTTTTTATGTCCCCACTGAAAAAATTATCGAGCACACGAACCGATTGTCCGTTTTTGACCAAAGCTTCGACCAAATGGGACCCAATAAAACCGGCGCCGCCGGTTACAAGCCAGCGGGACATGATGTTGGAATGGATTTTTTTATTTTCATCTCCATAAGGGAACCGCAGTCTAACAAATCCCTTTTTATTTTTCCGGTTCTTCGGTCGGAGCTTCAGGAAAGATCGTCGCGATGTCTTCCGGCTCGTTCGTTTCAGGGGCGGTCCCCATTTGAGTGAATATATTTTTCTGAGGCGTGAGATTGGCTTTGAGATCGATATAAAAGGACGCTTCCTTCCGGCCGACTCTTTCGGAAAATTCCATGCGCAGGATCCAACAATGAAGGTCCCGCACGACGCGGACCGTCCGTTCAATCGGCCGTCCTTTCTTATAATTGAGGCCCGAAGGACCGATGGCTTGGTAATTCATAAACATATCCACATACCAGTGGGGCGTCACGTAAAAGCGCAGCTTGTTATTCAAGATCAGTGTGGCATCGGCCCCGGAACCTGTTTTCGAATAATTAAACCCTTGGGAAAAGTACAAGGAGCGCGCGGGCGCGGAAACCTGTATTTCCCCCGATGTGTTGAGCGGGGTCCGTCGGACGGACCGGCTGCCTGGATCAAACAACGAATAGGCTTCTCTAAAAAAAATCGCCACATTTTTAGTGGCGTGATACTGAAGATCCAGACTGGGAGAGCTGATTCGCTCGCTGACATGCCGGTATTTACTGGAGTTATTCCGAGGCGCTTGGCGGAAATCATACCCGGAAGAAAGGGTCAACAAACTGCTTCTCCCCACCCGCGTCACAACAGAGGTCGTCAGCTGATTGGTTTCGATACCACGGTCATCACTGTCTTCATCGATGTCCCACCTGTCTTTTTGGGAACGGATCACGTAATTCTGGTTCAGGTTTAAATCCGTCGTGCGCGTCAATCGTCCTCGGACCCCGAGTCCTGTGTTGGTTCGCCCCTGATAGATTTCGTTGGTGCCCTCGGGCAATTCAAAATCCCGTTCCTGCCACGTTTGTGAATAACCCCCCGTCGGAGTGAGCGTCCATTTTCGACTGACACGAAAATCTTTTTTTATCTGCACCGCCGCATTCGCCCTTTCCTGATAACGAAGGGTTTCTTCCGGATCGATCCGGTCCTGCGTCTCATTGGTATAAGCCGCACTAAAATTGGTGTAAAAAGGAAGACCTTGAAACTTAAGGGGAGCGGTGGTCCAAGAGAGTCGGGGCAACACCAATTTTCCAATGAAACTTTTGGAAGAGACGGTTGAGTCAAACCGGTCCTGCCGCTTAAATTGAGCTTCGATCGAAGCCCGGGGAAACTGATAGTTCAACCCCCCCTCAGAAATAAGTCCCCGTTGGCTGTTCTCAACCCGGCCTTCGGAACCGGAGCCTAAGAATTGATTGCCAAAGGTTTGGTCGCTTTTATAATCAATTTTCGCATTGGCCGTCAGACGTTGGGAAAATTTCTGATAGTGGTTCCAATTGAGATCGAACCGCCGGCTTTGAGGTTGAGGGTCGGGATTGATATCGCGAATGTAATAACTATTCAGGTTCCCCCGCACATTGGGAAGAAAATAGGAATGGTCCATACCGAAGCCATTTCCCGTGTATTGAAAATAATCCCATTTGAGGTTGGTGTAGCTGTTGGACGTAAAAGGATAACCGAAGAGGGTTTTGGTAATGATCCCATCCCGCCCGGAACTTCCCGGTTCCACACGAAGACGGTATTTTTTGGGCTTCAGCGACCGTGAATAAACGGGAAACCAAAAGGCGGTCGTTTCGTCCACAACGAATTTGGAATTTTTTAAGGTGGCCCGCTTGCCGGTTTCGACAGTCCCTTGCCGCATCCGGATTAAATAATGAGGCGGGTCCAAGTCACAACTGGTGAGATACCCTCGGTAGAGCCGGTACTTGCCGCGAGATTCCTGAATCATTTTTTCAGCTTGGAAAAACCAAGGAGGACTCACGCCCTCGGCGTTATAAATCATCCCCGTCGAAACTTGCCAGTCGTAATAAATTTCCGATCCCTCAATGGTCCCGGAAGATTGTTCAATCGAAACGTTTCCTTTAAGGTACCCCTGTTTGGTTTTGGTGTTAACGATAATCTTGTCGGCTTTTAAAATTGCGGTGGACGTAACAACTTTGGCATTTCCTTCAATAATGGCCACACCGGATTCCGTGTCGAAGGTGATCTTATCCCCGGTGGCGGTGGAGGTCTCTACCGTTTCAAGCGGCGCTGAAAAAGCGCGGGGACCAAAAATCATGACGCTCAAAAAGGTGATCGCCAGGATTTTTGCTTTCATGGAAAAAAGATTACAGAAGGGCCGCGCCAATCACGCCGACGTTGGCGGGATTTTTTGCGAGTTGGATTTTCACGGCGCGAACCGGAGTTTGAAACGGACGGAGGGAGAGATTTTTACGCAAGGGAGCCAGAATCAAATTATGGGCTTGCGAAACCCCGCCCGTCAGGAAAATCATTTCAGGATTAAGAACATACACCAAATTCCCAAGTGCCACGCCCAACATATGTCCGGCATTGTTCCAGATCGCCATGGAAAGAGAATCTTTCTTAAGCGCGGCCTCCGCAATTGATTTCGGGGTAATGAAGTTGGGATTTTTCTTATAGAGAGACTGAAGACGGCTTTTAAAACCATGCGCCAAGGCGTCGTGAGCGATTTTCACGAGATGGGTGCCACCGGCATACGTTTCCAAACAACCTTTTAATCCGCAATTGCACCGGCGTCCCTCTTCATCCATCACCATATGTCCGACTTCGCCCGCGCTTCCCGTCGCGCCCTGATGAAGTTTTCCGTTAAGAATAATTCCCCCACCAACACCGGTGCCAAGAGTCACGACCAAAACATTTTTAATATGCGCCGGGACTTGGGTCTGATAAATGCCCCAGGCCGCGGCATTGGCGTCATTGTCGATATGGACTTGGACGCCGGAGGCTTTTTTAAGAAGAGGGCCCAGCGGAACATTTTTCCATCCGAGATTGGGAGAGATTCGAACCACGCCTCTTTTAACATCGATGTCGCCGGCGACCCCCACGCCGATCTTTTGAGGACGGCCCGCAGCGCCTTTAGCAAACCGCATTTTTTTAAAAACTGCTCCGATTTCTTGCGCGATGGCGCGGGGGGAGGGCAATCCGCTCGTTTTGATTGAAAAGTCCTCAATAATTTTTTTCTTTTCATTGACCAAGGCCAACTTGGCCGTCGTTCCGCCCAAATCCACACCGAAAAAATATCTCATGAATGTTTTCCCACCAGTTTTCTAATTTCGCCGACCAAGTAAAGTGAACCGGTCACCAACAAAGGGCGTGAAGATTTATCTTTGATCAATTTTGAAAAAGCTTTTGCCCCATTTTTCTCAGGGACCATGAAACCTCGCCACGACTCAAGCTTTGACACTCCCCCTGGGTTCGCCGAACGGGATGATGACACGGGAACAACCAGTCCTTTCTCAACAACCGGTGATAAAAGATCCACAATCGTTTTCACATCTTTATCTTTCAAAACGCCGAAAAGAAGATCGACTTTCTTAATTCCGGTGTCTTTTAACGTTTGAAGCAAAACTCGAACAGCGGCTGGATTGTGCGCGCCATCTAAAATAACCGTGCGCCCTTTCCAAAGAAACTTCTCAAATCGTCCCGGCCAATGCGCCGATTTGATTCCCTGGATTATACTTGAGTTGGTAAGAGGAAAGACGGTTGATTGAAGCGTTTTCAGCGTCTTAAACGCGATCGCGGCATTTAATTTTTGGTGCCGGCCGGCCAAAGCCAGTGGGCCCGTTTTTTTTGACACAGAATCCACCCATGATTTGGTGATCTTAAAAAGTTTTGTTTTGTTCTTCCGGCTAACGCGCTTGATAACTTGAAAGGCCACACCTGTGGCTCCCGTCACGACCGGCACGCCGGGCTTAACAATTCCCGCTTTTTCACCCGCTATTTTCCGGATGGAATTCCCCAACCACTGCGTGTGATCAAGGTCGATGTTTGTGATAACACTCGCCACTACATTTTTCAAAACATTGGTGGCGTCGAGGCGACCGCCCAATCCAACCTCTATCACCACCACCTGAACTTTTTTTTCAGCGAAAATAATAAAGCCCAACGCGGTGAGAAATTCAAACTGAGTTAATTTATTCATCTTCACGCCCTGAAGATGGCGCGCTGCCCGAGAGATATCTTGTAGAGAAACAGATTCCCCATTGATTTGAAATCGTTCTTGGAGATTTACAAGGTGCGGAGAAGTGTAGAGACCAGTCTTTAAACCGCTTTTAACAAGGGAATTCGAGATCATTGCTGCGACAGAACCTTTGCCGTTGGTTCCGGCGATATGGATGGACGGGAAGGTGTCTTGAGGATTTGCAAGCGCTGACATAAGCCGCTCCATGCGGCTTAGATCGAAATTCATGCCGAACGAACCCAGCTTATTTATTATGCGAAGAACGCTATGGATGGATCTACCGTTTGAGGGATTTTTCGAAGAATTTAAGCGTGCGGCGAAGTTCAGCTTTCAGTTCTTTGCGCGGAATAATTCTATCGATGATACCGTGCTTCAGAAGAAATTCGGAGCGTTGAAACCCTTCCGGAAGAGTTTGCCGGATGGTTTGTTCGATCACGCGAGGGCCCGCGAATCCAACCAAGGCGCCGGGCTCGGCGTAAATGACATCTCCGAGCATGGCGAAGCTGGCCGTCACGCCCCCCGTGGTCGGATCGGCTAAAATAGAGATAAAGGGAAGCTGCGCGTCTTTCATTCGGGACAAAACCGCGCTCACCTTGGCCATCTGCATCAGAGAAAAAATCCCTTCATGCATGCGCGCGCCGCCCGATGTGGACACGATGATGTAAGGCATCCGGTTTTCGATGGCATGTTCACCGGCGCGAGCGAGTTTTTCACCCACCACGCTGCCCATGCTCCCGCCCATGAATGAAAAATCCATCACACCAAGCGTAACTGGAAGTCCATCTAAAAGACCGGTCCCCGTCCAAACGGCATCTTTGCGATTGGTTTTTTTCTGGCTCGCCTTGGTTTTTTCTTTATAATTTTTCCCATCCAAGAAATTGAGCGGGTCGGTGGGCGCTAGATCAACATCCATTTCCTTGCTCGTCCCTTCATCCAGAAGTTGATGGACGCGCTCCCGGGAAGACAATGAAAAACAATAATTACATTTCGGGCAGATTTTTCCGTTCTCAGCGAGTTCTTTGTTGTAAACGATTTGATCGCACTTGGGGCATTTGGACCACAATCCTTCAGGGATTTTTTTCTTGGGTCCTTTTCCTTCAACGGCCATGAGAACACTCCTTCATGATGGGTTCAATAAATTTTCTGATACTGGTTTCCGCCGACACGCCATTGGCGAAACGAATGCGGTCGATCAAGGCCGAACCGATGATAAATCCATCCACGCTCGATTTAAGCTGCCTAATTTGATCGACCCCAGATATACCAAATCCGACGCAAATCGGGTGGCGGCTGATGGACCGGAGGCTTTTTAACCACTTGATGGTTGGAGGCGTGAATTTCTTGCGGGCGCCCGTCACACCGGCGACGGAAACCGCGTAAAGAAATCCCTTGGTCTTCTTTCCGATACTGATTTGCCGGTTTCGCGGTGTGGTGGGGGCCAGCAAACAAATCAAATGGATATTCTTTTTGCTTAACGCTTTTTCAATCTCGGCTGATTCTTCGGGGATAAGATCGGGAATAATAATTCCAGAAACGCCCGCTTGAGCGGCGTCTTTCGCAAATTTATCCGGACCATACGCCAAAATTGTATTTAGATAACTCATGAACACGAGGGGAATCGAATCCGCGAATTTATTTTTACGGACCCAAGCCAAGATTTTGACCAACGTGGTCCCCGCATCCAACGACATCTGCGAAGCGAATTGAATCGTGGGCCCGTCCGCGATGGGATCAGAAAAAGGAATGCCCAATTCAAGAATGCTGACCCCTGACTTAATCAAGGTTCGAATCAACTTCGTTTCCTGATCAAATCGCGGATATCCAGCGGCCAAATAAGCAATCAGCGCTTTCTTCTTTTCTTTTTTCAGTTTCTTGAAAACAAGATCCAAGTCGTTGGTCATGATTTCTTTTCCTTGGCTAGGATTTCAGCCACTTCATTGACGTCCTTGTCCCCTCTTCCCGAGAGAGCGACCACCACCACATCGGACCGTTTGAATTTTTTGGCGTTGCGGTAAAGATAACCGATGGCATGCGCCGATTCCAACGCAGGAATCAAACCTTCGGTCTTGGCGAGCATTTGGAATCCAATCAAAGCATCTTTGTCGGTGGCCACGTCATAAACGGCGCGACCCGACCATTTATAGAAAGCGTGCTCAGGACCAACTCCTGGATAATCTAATCCCGCAGAAACAGAATGAGTCCCCCTGACTTGGCCATCGGCATCTTGAAGCACATAGGTTTTAGCCCCGTGAAGAACGCCTACTTTGCCCGCACAAAGAGAAGCGGCATGACTTCCACTCAACACGCCTTTTCCTCCGGCTTCCACACCAATCATTTTTACTTTGGTGTCTTTGTAATAAGGAGCAAACAGGCCAATGGCGTTTGAACCACCCCCCACGCAGGCCAACACATGAGTCGGTTGGCGGCCCAATACTTTCTGAGATTGAATCCGGACTTCATTTCCGATCACGGATTGAAACACCCGCACGATCTTCGGATAAGGGTGCGGTCCCACCGCGGAACCCAAGCAATAAAAAGTGTCTTCAACATTGGTGACCCAGTCGCGCATCGCTTCGTTGATGGCGTCTTTCAGCGTTTTGGTCCCCGTTGAAACACCACGCACTTCCGCGCCCAACAATTTCATTCTAAAAACGTTCAAGGATTGGCGACGAATATCTTCCGTTCCCATATAGACCACGCATTTAAGTCCGAGAAGTGCAGCGGAAGAAGCCGTGGCCACGCCGTGCTGCCCGGCTCCGGTTTCAGCAATCACGCGCGTCTTTCCCAAATGTTTGGCCAAAAGACATTGCCCGAGGGTGTTGTTGATTTTGTGAGATCCGGTATGAGCGAGGTCTTCTCTCTTCAAAAAGATCCGCGGCCCTTTAATTTTCGCGGAAAGCATTTTGGCTTCAAACAAAGGAGTCGGACGCCCGGCATAGGTTTGAAGATAAGTCCGCAAATCCTTTAAGAACCGGGGATCTTTAATGACTTTCTCAAACTCTCGTTCAATTTCCGCCAAAGGTTGGAAAAGCGTTTCAGGAACATATCGCCCTCCGAAAGGACCGAAGTAACCTTTTTTATCAGGAAGCTGTGTTTGGATTTTTTTACTTCTTTGCATGTTCAATAAAGTTTTTAATTTTGTCCTGGTCTTTTTTTCTTGGTGATTTTTCCACGCCCGAGGCGACGTCCACGGCGAAGGGATTGACTTTTTTAATAGCTTCCTTCACGTTGTCCGGTGTTAAACCACCGGCTAAAAATATGGGCGTTCCGGAATCTTTCGCTTTAACGGCCAAGTCCCAATTAAAGCGAGTTCCGGTCCCTCCCGGTTCTCCTTCAACATGGGTATCCAAAAGAAAATAATCGGCCGCCGGCAGATACGACTCCAGATTCGCCAAAGACTCTTCGTCTTTAACCCGAATCGCTTTAATGATGTACGTGTGAAGACCGGCCACTTGTAACGCGGCCTTCAGAGAAGTCACCATCTCCGGAGATTCATCACCGTGCAATTGGACGCCCTTTAATTTGAGCCGCGTCGCGTGCTTAACGATTTCTTTTTCATCAGCGTTCACAAAAACTCCGATAACATTGGCGAAGGAGGGCAAGGCCGAAATCCATTTTTCGGCCGACGCCAGCGAAACGTGGCGCGGACTCTCTTTATAAAAATTCACGCCCAGCAAATCGGCCCCGTAGTTAATCGCCCAAATGGCGTCTTCTTTTCCGGTCAATCCGCATATTTTTACTTTCATAAGGCCTCCGTTAATCTACGGACCGCGCTTTCCAGGTCCGGTTGTTTTAATAAAGATTCCCCCACAAGCACGGCCCTCACCGGCAACTTCCGAAGCGCCGTGATCTCTTCAGGATTTTTAATTCCACTCTCGGCGACCACAACTTTGTCGGACGGAATCAATCGACTGATATTCGCGACATTGTCCGGCATCATCTTTAAGGTCCGTAAATTTCTGTTATTGATTCCCACGACATCCGCCTTGGTTTTAAGCACCGCTTCTAAAACCGCGGCCGTAAAAACTTCAACCAAGGGTTCCACCTTGTATTCAAACGCGCAAGCGACCAAATCTTTTAAATGTTCGGGATCCAACATATCCGCGATGAGAAGAACCGCGTCCGCTCCATAGGCCCGGGCCTCCGCAATCTGATACGGATCAAAAATAAAATCTTTTCTAAGGACCGGAAGCCCCGCCGCGTCTTTGGCGCGCTGAATGTCCAGAATCTCTCCGCCAAAAAAATCACCTTCGGTCAAAACGGACAAAGCCTGCGCGCCCCCTTTCTTATAGGCTTCGGCAATCTTAGAAACCGAGTAATCGGGCCGGATCATTCCAGCCGAGGGACTTTTTTTCTTCATTTCCGAAATGACGGAAATCTTTCCTGGCTGATTGATCGCTTTTTTAAAATCCAGCGGAACGGGCGCTCTAGAAATTAATCCATCCAATTCACTGATCGACTGCCGCGCTTTGCTTTGCTCAAGGGCCTTTCGACGCGCCACCAAAATGTCTTCGAGAATGTCTCCCATACGGGTATTAGTCGAGTGAATGGGAAATTTCGGCCATCTGCTTGACCTTTCTGGCCGCATGCCCAGAATCAATGGACTCTTCGGCGCGGCGGACGGCGTCTTTCAACTTGAAATCCTTTTTCCCTTCGGCTCTTTCATAAATCCAAATAAGGGCCGCCGCATTGGCAACAACCGCATGACGAGCTCCAATTTTTTGTCCGTTTAAAATATTCATGATCGTGCCCGCGTTATCCTGGGCGGTTCCTCCCTTTAAATCTTTAAGCGACACTTTGGGAAGACCGAAATCTTTGTTGGTTAACTTGTAGTTCTTCACGCGTCCGCGCAACATCTCACTCACCTGCGTCGGACCCGCCAACGTGATCTCGTCCCATCCATGAGAATGAACCACAAGTCCCGCCCTTAAATTCATTTTGGCCAACACATTTGCGATGACCATTGTCATTTCCTTGCTGTACACACCAATCAATTGAATCTGCGCTTTCGCTGGATTGGTCAAAGGACCCAAAATATTAAACACAGTTCGGATCCCCAATTCTTTACGCGTCGGCATCGCGTGTTTCATGGCGGGGTGAAAGCTAGGAGCAAACATGAATCCGATTCCTACTTTGTTAAGCGAGTCCTCCACAGCCACCGTTGGAGGATCTATTTTGACGCCTAAGATTTCTAAAACATCGGCGCTTCCACATCGAGAAGAGATGGAACGATTGCCATGCTTGGCCACCGTCAGTCCCGCACCGGCAACAACAAATGCGGCCGCCGTGGAGAGATTGAGTCCGCCTTGGCCATCTCCGCCTGTGCCACAACAATCAACTAAAAGTTTGGGATGGATCGTTAAAGATTGCGCCGCGTCTCGCATCGCGAGAGCGAGCCCCGCAATCTCCTCAACGCTTTCCCCTTTCTTCCGAAGAGCAACCAAGAACCCTGCAATCTGCGACGGCGTCGCCGCGCCTTTCATGATATCCGTCATCGACTCATAGGCTTCATCTTTGGTGAGGTTTTTGTCCTCGATAAGTTTGACGATGACTTCTTTAATCATGGCTAGATCTTCATCTTCAAAAAATTACTCAAAATGGTTTTGCCGGATTCCGTTAATACGGACTCAGGATGGAACTGAACGCCTTCCAACGCCTTTATCTTTTTATGGCGAACCCCCATCACTTCCCCTTGAGCGGTCTTCGCGCTAATAATGAACTTATATTTGATGGTGGAGGGTTCAGCCAAAAGAGAATGATACCGCGTCGCTTTAAATTTCTGCGGCATTCCGGCAAACACGCCTTTCTGGTCATGGAGGATGTCGGAAGTTTTTCCATGCATCAGTCTTTTGGCGCGAACGATTTTCCCACCGAACGCCTGACAGATGGCTTGATGGCCTAAACAAACGCCCAAGATGGGAATCTTTCCCGCATAACGTTTGATGAGGTCAATCATAATGCCCGCCTCTTCCGGGCGGCCCGGCCCCGGAGACAAAACGATGTGAGACGGCTTGAGGCCCTGAATCGCATCCAGACTGATGGCGTCATTTCGAAATATTTCGATGTCCTGTCCCAGCTCCCCCAAATATTGGACGAGGTTGTAAGTAAAGGAATCGTAGTTGTCGAGAACAAGAATCATGCTATCTCCAAAATAAATCGCCGCTTTCAGCGAAGCGAATGGTTTCTTTCATCGCGGCGGCTTTGTTTTCCGTTTCTTGATATTCGGTGGCCGGATCGGAATCGGCCACGAGGCCAGCTCCGGTTTGAATCGAAACTTTCCCTTTCTCCCATAGAATAGTTCGGATCGTGATGGCCATGTCCATGTTGCCTGAATATGAAATATATCCGAGCGCCCCGGCATAGGGGCCGCGCTGATCCTGTTCCAAATCATCAATGATTTCCATCGCGCGGATCTTTGGGGCACCCGATACCGTTCCGG
>CAZJOE010000021.1:0-11496 GCA_964547555.1 uncultured Elusimicrobia bacterium
CGCGCCGCTGATTCATTAAATTCTATTCGGGAGCGGTACCGTTTTATTCGAGGCCTTGTTCGGTGGATTGGATTTAATCAAACCGCCGTGCCGTATCTGGCGCATCACCGGGCGGATGGCGATTCCAAATATACATTTAAGCGGATGATCCAATTCGCGTTGGATGGAATGACTTCTTTCTCCAGTTTTCCGCTGTATGTTTCAGCCATGATGGGGTTCATCGTGTCTGGGTTTAGCTTTATTTATTCGCTGGTCGTTCTCTATTGGAAATTTTTCACGGATAAAACCGTTCAAGGCTGGGCCACGATCATGGTTGTTGTTTTATTTATGGGCGGGGTCCAGCTCATTTGTCTGGGCATCATCGGCGAATATTTGGGAAAAATTTACGATGAGATTAAGGGGCGTCCTTTGTATTTCGTGAAGGACCTGATTGGATTTTGAATAAGACCCGTCCGGCCATTGAATCTGATTTGACCGCCGTTGTTCCTTTGCACGCGACTCACCTGCCTCCCGGCTTTCTTCTTGATCTGGGGCCCTCTATTATCCATTCCTTTTATTTAAGCGCGCTTCGCCTTCCCGAGGTTATTTTCATTGTCGCTGAAACGGACGGACAGGTTGCGGGGTTCGTGTTTGGCTCGTTAAGGGGCGGTTCGATCTTTAACAAAATCGTTCTGGGGTCGCCTTTGAAGTGGATCTTGCTCTTGGTGCGATGCGGGCTTCAGTCGCCCCTCGTGTTTCTTGAGTTGCTTAAAATGATTTTTTCTCCCGGCGATAAACGGATAAAAGACGGGCCTGAACTTACCTATCTGGTGGTGGATCCCCGCTTTCAAAAATCCGGGTTCGGCCGTTCTTTGGTGGCGGCATTTAATTCCGAATTACTTAAGAAAGGCCACTCGTCTTATGAACTGAGCAGCCTGGTTGAAAACAAATCGGCCAATTCTTTTTATGAAAGATTGGGTTTCAAAACTCTTTTTACCTACACCGAAGGAAAATTTAACCGGGTGAGGATGAGAATTGACTCCTTCTAAAGATTGTGTGGTTTGCGGCGGAAAAGATTCTTCTGGATTATTTAGAGGACTTCTTAAGTGCGCGACCTGTGGTTTTGTTTGGGCTGATTTGCGGCTGTCGGAAGAAGATCTTCGGAAAATGTATGAAAAGAATTACTTTTTCGGAGGCGAATACCGGGATTACTTGGCGGAAGAAGGGCCGATTCGAAAAGACTTTGAGAGAAATTTAAAGCTGCTCCTGCCTCATTCCTCCGGCGGAAAACTGCTGGAGCTCGGAAGCGCGTATGGATTTTTCCTTGATAGGGCCAAACCCCATTTTTCTTCCGTGGAAGGCGTGGAGCTCAATGCCGAAGCCAGCCGCTACGCGCGGGAAAAGCTTAATTTAAAAGTAGGGTGCGGCGATTTTTTGTCGATGGATCTCCCGAGCTCTACGTTCGACACCCTTGTTTGCTGGGCGACCCTCGAACATCTTCAAACCCCGGATCTCTACATAGAAAAAATATCTCGGCTGCTTAAACCTGGCGGCGTATTTGCTTTTACCACCTGTGACATGGAAACTTTGATTCCGAAACTCAGAGGAGCCAAATGGCGGACCATTCATCCTCCGACTCACGTCAGTTATTGGTCTCGCCGGTCCTTAGAATGGATTCTTAAGCGGTTTGGTATGACAACCTTGTTTTATAAACACATCGGACAAGTGCGCAGCGTTGATAGCGTTTTGTACGCGGTGTTGGTTCTCAATGGTTTGGCTCCCAAACTTTATGCATTCATTAAGAAATTGGGATTGGCTCGCGGGACCTTTTACATGAACACGTTTGATGTGATCTACATGGCCGTCCGCAAGGAGGCGGGGTCGAAAGTATGATCTCCATCGTTTCGGTTGAAACTCCCGACCATATCCAAAAATGGAACCACGCCGCGTCTCAACTGGGCCGGTCCGTCATGGATTTTTACGAATGGAGCAAAGTTGTTCAAGAGGCGTATGGAATCAAATCCCATATGTTGATGGCGGAAGAAAAGGCCGCGCCCGTGGCTTTCCTGGCGCTTTTCGAAATTCGGCACCCGATTTTTGGGCATTATCTGGTAACCGCTCCTTTTGGAACGGACGGGGGAATGATTTCTAAAAGCGATGCCGCAATCGAACCACTTTCGAAAGCGGCGGCTTCCTTGGCCGATTCCTTAAATGTTGATTATCTTTTGATTCGAACAAGAAGTACGAAACTTCCTGGTTATGTGTTGGAATCCAGATATCAAACCGCTTTGCTGGATCTTCGCCAGGGGGAAGATCACATTTGGAATAAAGAGATTGATCCCACCACTCGCAATCACATTCGAAAAGGAATGAAGCAAAACTTCGAACTGCGGCAAGGAGCGGACCAGCTCCCCGTTTTTTTCGATGTCTTTCATCAACACATGAGAGATTTGGGCTCTCCCGCGCACTCCTATTCTTTTTACGAATCCATCCTTCGGCATTTTCCCAACCACACAGATATTTATGTTCTAAGAGACGGGGCTCGCGCTATTGCCGCAGCTTTAACCTTTTCTATCAATGGAATTGTTTCAAACCTTCATACGGTGGCGCTGAAGTCTTACAATCCACGTTGTCCCAATTATTTGATCTATTGGAACATGATTCAGAAAGCGGTTGCGTCAGGAGCACATACGTTTGATATGGGACGTTCTGTTGAAGGCGGGAAGAACATGGCTTTTAAAAAGCAGTGGGGAGCCAAACCCGTGACCCTCTCTTATAATTATTATTTAAGACGCGGCACGGAAGTTCCTTTTTTAGATCCACGAAACGCCAAGTATCGGTTGGCCATTGAAGCCTGGCGGATGACTCCGGTTTTTCTGACCAAGAGAATCGGGCCTCTGTTAATTTCAGGTTTGGTGTAAATTTTATGAACAATCCCAATGAACTTTCTTTTTTGGTGGTGAATGCGGATGATTTGGGGTTGTCCAAAAGTTCAACGGCAGGAGTGATCGAGGCCCATCTAAATGGAGTTGTTACCAGCGCCAGTTTGGTTGTTACTACCTCAGCTGGCGAATTCGCTGCGGAGGAAGTGAGAAAGAAGTGCCCTCAGTTGGGAACGGGTCTGCATTTCACTTTAAGCGCTGGAAATCCAGTGGCAGAGATAAGCACCGTTATTCTCCTTGCGGATCAGACGGGGAATTTTCAGTGGGGATTTTTAAAACTGCTTTGGGAGCTTGTCGCTTGTTGCAATGTCCGGCTGCTTCAGCAAATTGAAATTGAACTGAGAGCTCAAATTAAAAAGATGCGCTCCTTCGGTTTGGGAATTGATCATCTGAACAGCGAACGGCACGTGCATATGATTCCGCCGCTTTTTAAGGTTATGGTTCGCGTGGCCAAAGAAGAGAATATTCCTTACGTGCGGTTGGTAAACGACGCCGGAATGAAATGGGGGTTCGCGCTTCCTTTCTCCGTTCTTTTTTTTCGAGGGGGGATTTTGAAGTATTTGCTTTTTAAATTTCTGTGTATATGGGATAAAAAACATATTGATCCACGGGTTGCCGTCACCAATGGATACGCAACTTTGTTGGCAACAGGCCGTATGGACCGGACGTTAAAAGCCATTTTTAAGAATCCAGGTGAAGGTGTTGTGGAGGTGGGCGTGCATCCTGGTCTCCCCACTGAATTTCCGGAAGATGATTCGTTGCCGAATGAATTAAGAAAATATTTGAAAAGCCGGGACCGTCAGGCTGAATTGGAAGGATGCCGGTTGGCGCGGAATTATCAAACCACCGCCAAACTCGTCCGGTTTAGGGATCTTGTCCTAAAAGTAAAACCATGAAAAGTTTCACTTTGAAAAATCGAATCTTGGTTGTTTTCTTGGTCGCTTTCATCGTGCGCCTGGGAGTTTTTATCGGCGCTCGAGATATTGATTATGGTTTCTCCGCCGCGTTTAAATTGGGAAATGTCGCGCACAATTTATTGACCGGTCAGGGCTTGGTATGGGAACCCGCTGTCATTGAGGCCTTAAACGCAGAATCTATCCGCGTGGACCCTTCCCGGCCGCAGCTTGATGTATTTGAAAAAGTTAAAGAAGTTCCTGAACCGCATCAAATGGAAACCTATCGCGGTCGTCCTCCCGGCTACAGCATGATCCTGGCTGCGACATGGAAGTTGTTTGGTCATGAGCGGTTCGTTTATTCACAAGCGCTTTTTTCTTTGTTGGACGCCCTCTCCGGTATTTTTATTTTTCTTTTGGCCGCGGAATTTTTTGGCGCAACCGTGGCTTTTATCGCCGGCTTGATTTATGCGATTGGTTTGCCTTTCGCCGTACTGGCCATTCTTCCCGGGCATGATGCCATTGGAACGCTTCCTTTGACTGCCGGTCTTTATTTCATTTGGAGAGGACTCAAAAATAATTCACCCCTGTTTCTTATGGGAGGGGGAATCTCCATTGGACTTGGAACCTTGGTCAGGCAGGAACCCTTTTTTATTCCTTTTCTCATCGCCTTTCCGCTTCTGTTCGTTAAGGAATGGAAAAAGGCACTGCAGGTTTTTATATTCGCCCAGATGTTCGTCTTTTTGGTCAACCTCCCCTGGATTATTCGAAATCGCCAAATGACGGGGAAAGGGGACGTTTTTTCGCCCGCTTATGGTGCGACCCTTCTGGCCGGAATCGGCGCGTATCCCAATCGATGGGGTGTTGAGGCTTCGGACTCTTGGATTTATGAATTCGTCAAAAATAAAGGCAGCTCCGCCGTCGCCCATTCGCCCGAGTTCAACCGTATTTGCTTGGATGAATTTAAACGAATCTTGAAGGAAGATCCGCTCTGGTATGTTTCCATTGTCGTGAGACGAGGAATCAAATCGATGGCTCCCACTCTTATGCCCTTTGAAAAGGGATACACCCGTTACTATTTAAATGAAAGAAAAAACGTTTCGATCATGGAATTTGCGCGGAGCCATCCAATAGAGTTTATTGTGCCCGTTTTCTTCAAAGGACTTTGGGCCCTTCTGTGGCTCTTTAGTGTTCTTATTTTATTTGACCGCCGATTTTCAGGAGGAACGACGCAGAGAGCTTTTCTTTTGGGGCTTCTCCTCATCGTCATTTATTATGTTTCTTCGCATATGTTGATGTTGACGGAAGCTAGATTCCTTTTGCCCGGTTTTTTCCCTTTGATTATTTTGGGGTCTGCCGGTCTATGTCGGATACGCCGTGAAGTTTAAGAAAACCTTCCTTTCTTTTGCCGTCGCCATGTTTAGTCAGGATGTGGCGGTTTCCGCGCTGGGGTTTGTTTCCAATATTATTCTGGTCCGGTGGTTGGGGCCGGTTCAACTGGGTCTTTTCTACATCATCAATTTAATTCCTTCTTATGGAGAGAAATTCGGCCGGTTGGGCGCGGTGGACCAGGCGGCCATCTATTTTCTCCAGAAGAAAAAATATCCGTCGGGCGAATTGACGGGGCATCTGGCTTGGATCACGCTGTTATTTTCATTGATTCCCGTTGTGGGTTACGCGCTTTTCCAATCTCAGTTTAAAGCCTATTTTCTCAAGACCGATTCGATTCCCGATCTTTATATTTGGACAGTCGTGTGGAGCGTGCCCTTTATTTTTCTCTTCGTCAGTCTCAACAAAGTCTTGATTGGCCTCAACCAAGTCCATGAATATGGATTTCTCCAAGTTTTTAAAAGCGTTCTTTTTATTCTTCTCAGCTTGTTTTTCTGGTGGAAAGGGGAAGGTCTATTTGGGTTGTGCCTTGCCACTCTCTTGTGCGCCGTGGTGCCGGCCCTCCTCAACGCCTTCATTTTAAAAACAGACCAATTTAAATTTGGTCCCAATCGAGAACTCCTGAAGGATTTATTCGGAACTGGATGGAAGATGTATCTCATCACGCTGGTGTTGTTTATTCATCTGCGGGCGGACCTCCTCCTTGTTTCATTCTTTCTTGGGCCTATGGAGGTGGCGTTTTACTCCTTGGCCATTACGGGAGCGCAATTTATGTGGAAAGTTCCCAATGCCATAACCGGCCTCCTCTATGCGAAAGTGTCGTCGGAAGAATCGGTCCATGCTTCTGATTTAACGGCGGAAGCCAGCCGCAGCGCTTTCTTTTTTATGTTGATCTTGGGCGTCATTGGAATGATTCTCATCGCGCCCTTTGTGCATATTTTTTATGGGCGTACTTTTATGCCGCTGGTAAAACCATTCTTCTTACTAATGCCCGGGGTTTTGTCGATGGGGGCGGCGAAATTACTGACGGATCATTTCTATGGATTGGGGAAACCGGAGTTGGCGCTTAAAGCCAATTGTCTTTGCGCGCCCCTTAATATTGTTTTGAATATTCTTTTGATTCCTAAATTTGGAATTTCTGGCGCCGCTTTGGTGAGTTCCATCACCTATACGGTTTATTTACTTTTTCTGGCCGTGGCGTTTAAGAAGGAAACAGGAAGAGGATTCAGAGATATGTTTGTCGTCCGCCGCAGTGACCTGCTCCGGTTTAAGCTTTTCTTAATGCCGCACCTTTAATCCAGCGCATTCCCACCAGTCTAAAAATCCATCCGCGAATCTTGCTCTTCATTTGATTTTTATGGACCCGGCCCAGAATAACTTGGTAGTTGGGGTACTGAGGGGGAAGCGTTGATTCAACTCTTTGAGCCAGCGCGTAAAGATGGAAAGCGGTGTTGATGCTTAAAAAAGATCCGTTCTCGTTTGAATGGATTTTAAGCGGATTAAATCCCGTGGCCCTTAAAATAGCGCCCAAGGTTTCGGACGAAAACATATACAAGTGGTCCAGCTGGGCTGTTTCCGTTAACTTTCCATATTTACAAAGAGTGGGGAAATCGATCACGCTGATGAAAAGATGTCCGCCGGGATTTAAAAGGTTTCTCATTTGCCGGAGATCATGGGAAGGCCGCAGGAGATGGTTCAGGGTGCGGGAAAGAATAATGAAGTCGTAGCGATTAGGGGATCCTTCTAAGTCGCGAAGAAGTTTTGTTTCAACGTTGAGTCCCTTATTTCGCGCGTATTGAGATTCGTCGGTGGAGGGCTCAATGCCAAATACTTTAAATCCCGCTTCTTGGAGCGTCGTTAAAATTCCGCCATGCCCGCATCCAACTTCCAGGACAGACGCCCCCGGTTTAAGCGCGTCTTTGGCGAATTTGAGAATTTTTTTGCCTTCTTCAAGTTGCTGAGCATAATGATGATCGTCTCCCCCTTTAACGGGATGCATCAAGCGATAGATTCGTTCGTAAAACTTAGCGTGCTGTTCAACGCTCATGCTGGGATTGAAATAGATAAGGCCGCAAGTTCTACAAATGACGGAAGTCGCGGGGATTTGAAACCGACTCATGTGCGCCACCGGCAGCGTGTCGTTTCCTTTGCAGATCTCGCATGGAATGGGGACGAGATCGTTTAGGTTTAGGAACGAGTTGATTTCGAATTTTGGATTGGATTTTTCCGAGGACGTTTTAATTGAAAGGGCCATGTTGGGGAAAATTGTATAATTTTCCCCAACATGGTTCGTGTGAAAATTTATGGAGCGGGATCCATCGGCAATCATCTGGCCCACGCGTCTCGCCAATTGGGGTGGGACGTTGCTGTCTGTGATCTCAATCAAGCCGCCCTCGACCGCATGAAGACCGATATTTACCCTTCCCGCTATGGTTCCTGGGACTCCAAAATTCAACTTTTCCTTAACACTCAAGCGCCCCGTTCTGGTTTTGATTTGATCCTCATCGGAACGCCTCCCGAATACCATATCCCTCTGGCTCTTGAAGCGCTCAAAGAAAATCCCAAAGGCATCTTAATTGAGAAACCCTTAGGCGTTCCCTCATTGGAAGGCTGCGAAGAACTAAGCGAAGCGAGCGGCGCTTCTTCCACCCGGGTTTTCGTCGGATACACCCATGTGGTGGGGAAATCCATGAAGAAAGTGGAAGAACTGATTTCAACGGGCGTGGTCGGCGAAGTTCAGACGCTCGATTGCGAATTCCGGGAACATTGGGAAGGAATTTTTAAAGCGCATCCCTGGTTGCGAGGGCCGGAAGATACGTACTTGGGATATTGGCAGAAGGGCGGCGGCGCCAGCGGAGAACATTCCCATGCGATGAACCTGTGGCAGCACCTGGCTTTGGTCCTCGGTTTGGGAAAGGTTGTTGAAGTTACTGCCAATCTCACCTATATTAAGGAAGGTAAAGCGTGGTATGACAGTCTTTGCTTGCTAAATTTGAAAACGGAGAAAGGGATTTTGGGGCGCGTGGTGCAGGATGTTGTGACCCGGCCCTCCCGAAAAATGGCCCGGATTCAAGGCGGCAAGGGATCAATCGAGTGGTACGCCAATTACAACCCGCAAGGGGACGCGGTCATGGTTTATGAAGGAGCCCAATTGAAAGACACAATTCTTATTCCAAAGAAGCGGCCGGATGATTTCATCGATGAACTGTCGCACGTTTGGTCGGCGCTCGAAAAGCGCGCGCCCTCGCCTTTGGATCTCGAACACGGTCTCGCCACGATGGCTGTTCTGGCCGCCTCTCACAAATCTTCGGGAGTACCCATTCCATGTTAATGCAAAACGAATTTGATTTTAACAACCTCTTCGTCTTCGAGATGGCGAACAACCACCAAGGCGACCTCGAGCATGGAAAGAAGATCATTCAAGAAATGGGACGCTTGACCAAGATGCATGGCATCCGGGCCGCGGTCAAATTTCAATTCCGCCAGATGGACACCTTCATTCATCCTTCTCACCAGAAAAATTCGGACAACAAGCACATTCCTCGTTTTCTTTCCACCAAGTTGGGGAAAAAAGAATTTCAGGCTCTCTTCGATGAAGTCCGGAAAAACAATCTCATCACGATGTGCACCCCCTTTGACGAAGCTTCCGTTGATTTGATTGAAGAGATGGACTTTGACGTCATTAAAGTCGGCAGCTGTTCCGCCAAAGATTGGCCGCTCTTGGAAAGAGTTGCGGAAGCCGGCAAGCCTGTGATTTTCTCAACCGGGGGGCTGACCATTCGCAACATCGACAATCTCGTCAGCTTTTTTGATCACCGCGGAATTCGTTACGCCATTATGCATTGCGTGTCTATTTACCCGATTCCGGAAGACAAGTTTAATCTCTCCAATATTGAGATGCTTCGAAATCGCTATCCGAAAACCACCATCGGTTGGTCCACCCATGAAGAGCCCAATGAACTTTCCGCGGTCCAAATCGCCTATGCCAAAGGGGCGCGGATGTATGAGCGGCATGTGGGAATTGCCAATGATAAGGTGAAACTGAATACTTATTCATCGACTCCTGAGCAGATCAACAAATGGATTGAATCCTACCAGCGCGCTCGGCTTCTCTGTGGTGAATATCAACGGCCAGAACCCGCGAAAGAAGAAATGGATTCAATTAAATCGTTGGCCCGTGGAATTTACTTGAATAAAGACGTGAAAGTGGGAAGCAAGTTGGAACGGTCTCAGGTTTTTTTTGCGATGCCCTGTGGCGAAGGTCAATTGCCCAGCGGGGAATGGCGCGACGGATTTGTTGTTAAGGAAGAGCTTAAATCAGGGGATCCCGTGTTGACGTCTCAGGTTGAAGGGCCCGCCGATCCGCCCCGGCTTTATATTCAAAGGGCCGTTCATCAGGTGAAAGCCTTGCTTAATGAAGCGCGCGTTCATTTGAGCAGCGAATTCAAAGTGGAGTATTCCCATCATTACGGATTGGAAAATTTTTCAAAGTTCGGCGCGGTGTTGATCGAATGCATCAATCGTGAGTACTGTAAAAAAGTCATCGTGCAATTGCCGGGCCAAACGCATCCGTCTCACTATCACAAACTGAAAGAAGAGACGTTTCAGGTTTTGTATGGAACGCTTCATGTGGAAATCGATGGTCACCATCGGATTTTAAATCCAGGGGAAACATTGCTTGTGTTGCCGGGTGTTTGGCACAAGTTCTGGACAGAAACAGGCGTGGTCGCCGAAGAAATCTCAACCACTCATTTCAACAACGATTCCGTGTATCAAGACAAACACATCAATGAAACCGGACGGGACAAGAGAAAAACACTCGTCGATCATTGGGGCCGGTTTCAACTATCCGAAGTTAAGAAAAATATTCCCGCCGCTTGAACCTCCTTTCCACTCAGCTTAAGGCCGTCGTGTTTGATTTCGACGGAACCTTGGTCCAATCCAACGACATTAAAATCGACGTGATGTTTGAGGTCATAAAAGAATTGGGCGATGTCTCCGGCGTTTTGAAAGAAGTGCTCAATGAAAATCCGGGAGACCGGTTTGATATGTTTCGGGACTTTGTTGAAAAACTAGAAAAGGCGGGGCGATTGCCCTCGTCTCGTTCTAAAGCGGATTGGATAGATCGTTTGGTCACGGAATATTCCGATGAATGCGAGCGGAGAATTGTGGCGGCGCCCGAAATAGAGGGGGCCACGGAAGTTTTGGAATATCTTCTTAAAAAAAGAATTCCCGTTTACCTCAATTCAGCGACACCCGAAGAGGCGGTCCAGGCCATCATTCATAAGAAAAATTGGGACCGCTACTTTAAAAAAGTCCTGGGCCGGCCCAAATCCAAAGTCGAAAATGCGAATATTGCGCTCAGGGATGCTGGCGCTCAGCCTTCGGAGATTGTTTTCATTGGCGACACGGAACCGGACCGGGCGGCCGCGGAACAGTTGAAATGTTCTTATATTGGTCTCGAAACCGCGCATTCAAAATATAAAATGGCTCCCATGAGAAAAATCAAGAATCTTAAGGAATTGCTTCATGCTTGAAGGGAAAAAAATTCTAGCGGTCGTGCCCGCGAGAGGGGGCAGCAAAGGTGTTCCTCTGAAAAATTTACGGCCGCTCAAGGGAATTCCTTTGGTCGCTTATGGGGCGCTTCTCATTAAAAATATTTCGGTGATTGACCGGGCGATTGTGTCAACGGACCACGAAGAAATTGCGCAAGCAGCAGAGAAAGCCGGGCTGGCCGCTCCTTTCCGGCGGCCACCGGATTTGTCAGGGGACCGCATTGGAGATTGGGACGTTCTAGCTCACGCGCTCCAGGAAATGGAAAAACAAGACAGAACGAAGTACGACATTGTTCTCATGCTTCAGCCCACCTCTCCTCTTCGCAAAAGAGAACATGTGCTAGGGACCTTGGATCTTCTTCTTAAAGGCGGATACGATTCCGTGTGGACCGTTTCGGAAACCAGCAATAAATTCCATCCCCTAAAGGCTCTTACAATCAAAGGGGGGGCGATGTCTTATTTGGATCCGCGCGGGTCTTCCATCATTGCTCGCCAACAACTTGAACCTGTTTATCATCGAAACGGGGTGGCCTATGCCATGACCCGGGACTGCCTACTTGATCAAAAATCGATCATGGGGAAAAAATCCGGCGCTTTTGTGATCACAGATCCATTGATCAATATCGACACTGTCGAAGATTTTGCCGTCGCTGAAAACTTCCTTTGAAAACTGAACAAGAGAGGGCCAAAGTAAAAAATTTTTGGAGCACCGAAGCTTGCGGCACGCATTTTGTCCCG
>CAZJOE010000022.1:0-11434 GCA_964547555.1 uncultured Elusimicrobia bacterium
CAGATCCCGACATCCGACATTTGATTTGTCGTTTGTCGGGATCTGACCCCTATTCTTATGAATCCGAGTTAAACACAAAATCATTATTTATAATCTAGAATGGAATGACCGTGTGCTTTGTTATGTATGTGATTAATTAAATTCCATGAAAAGATCAGCATTGGTGGTGGATAATGAGAACGGATTCCATGAGATCCTGCGTCTTGTTTTTGAGCCCTTGGGTTTCAATGTGGAGTTCGCTTTTGATGGGGAAGAAGGATTGCGGCGTTTTACTTCTCAGAGCTACGACATTGTATTTTCCGATGTTCATATGCCCAAGATGGGGGGGCCGGAACTTTTTGATCATATTCGGAAAATCAAACCATCTCAGCCCATCGTCATGATGACCAGCGGTTCAGATTCCGTCGGAAGATTTGAACTTGAAGTCGTCAGCAAGAAAGCCACCGCCTGCATATATAAGCCGTTTGAGATCGAGGAAGCGATCAAGGCCGCCGAGCACGTTTTGGAAATAAAGTTAGAGGAGAATGCATAGTGACAGAACGTTTTCCCATTCGGTTCCTAACGTTGACTCTCATATTCACGGCTCTCTTTCTCGGCGCCATGATCGCGCATATTTCTTATTCCTATCGATCGAGCAAGTTGACCCGGGAAAAGGAGATACGCATTTCCGCGCTCAAAGGCGTGATTACACACCTGGATGAGGTATTGACCATGTCCGCACGAATGGCCGCCAGCACCGGCGAATCCCGATGGGAAGAACGGTACAACCGTTTCGTCCAGCCTTTGGATAACGCCATTAAGGAAGCAACGCAAATCTATCCTGGAACATACGAATCGGAAGCGGCGGGTCAAACCGATGCGGCTAATCTTAAGCTGGTTGAAATGGAAACCAAATCTTTTGAGTTGGTCCGAAAAGGAAACAAGGAAGAAGCGCGAGCTGTCTTGTTTAGTAAAGAATACGAGGCTCAAAAAGCGATCTACGCTGAGGGCATGGAACACTTTACGGACAAACTTTGGGACAAGGTCCAAGCGGCCCTTAAATTGGAACGGATGAAAACAATCGCCGCCATCCTGATCTCAACAATCATTTTTCCCATGCTAATCCTGGCCTGGATTTTTGTGCTGCGGACTCTCCACAGATGGCACCACGCTCTGACCGATAGCAACCTCCAATTAGACCGGAAAGTCGCGGAACGAACGGTGGAGCTGACTCAGAAGAACCTCGACCTCCAGTCGGAAATAACCCTCCGGAAACAGATGGAAAATGCTCTCGTCCAGTCTGAAAAAATGTCGGCCGTCGGCCAATTGGCGGGAGGAGTGGCCCATGAGATTAACAATCCCCTGGGAATCATCCTCGGCTTTGCCCAAATTGTTTCAAAAAAAGTGAACGAAGGAGACCCTCTTCATTCGCCTCTTAAAAGCATCGAGCGCGAAGCCATTCGGTGCAAAAATCTCGTGCAGGACTTGCTGCAATTTTCCCGGAGCTCTGAAGAAGATCATTTCGAAAGTATCAATCCAAACGATGTCATCCAGAATTCATTGTCGTTGATCGCAGCGCAAGCGAAAGTTAAAGACGTGGAGATTGTGAAAGATATGGAACCCACCCTTTCCAAAATAAACGCCAATAAAAACCAGCTCCAACAAGTGGTCATCAATCTCGCGAACAACGCTATCGATGCGATGAAAGAGGGCGGGAAGTTGGTGTTACGTACCCAGCAATCCAAGTCAGAAAAAGGGGGGATCGAGATTCAAGTGGAGGACAACGGCTCTGGAATTCCCAAAGAAATTCAGAATAAAATATTTGAGCCTTTTTTTACGACCAAAGGAATTGGCAAAGGAACCGGGTTGGGTCTTTCTTTGGTGTATGAGATCGTGAAAAAACACAAAGGGATTATTAACTTGGAGAGCGAGCCCGGAAAGGGGACAAAATTCATCGTTCATCTCCCCGCCCAAAATTCGGATTTTAACCTCCCAAATTAAAAAGCTTCTGCCCCTCGCCTTGTCTTTTTTCCATCTCGGTGCTGAGGCTGTTCATTCCCTCCTTGTCCAACACGCTTTCCGCCAAGGGAAAAAGGGCGTCTTCTTCTTTTTTTAAGTGATTGTCCAAGATGGCGCGGAACTGCTTCATGTTAGCGTTCAGTTCTTTGGAGGGAGACGTTTTTTGAATCAGCTTAATGAAGTAGTCGATGTCTTTGTGTTCATCAAAAAGTTCATCGAGATATCGTTTGGCAAAAAGTGGTTCGGTCCTCAACGCGGGAATGAAAACCGTGTCTTCAAGCCAGGCGTGGGTGAGGACGACCCGTTCCAAAGTTTTGGATATTTCAGAGAAACGCGGATTGTCCACTCGTAACCCTTCGAGGAGTTTACGGATCATCTTGTGATCGGCGAGAAGAGCGTCCGTGGCTTTTTTCATTGTTAAGGTTGATGGTATCTATTTTTTTATGGGATGAGCTGGGAATGATACTATCACGTCTATGAAAATCGGTTTTGACGCGAAACGCGCGTTCGTCAACAACACGGGGTTGGGGCAGTATAGCCGTAACCTTCTTCGCTCTCTCCAGGAATTTCATCCCGATCACGAATACTTTCTTTACACCCCCCATCACCACCAGCGGGAGGACCTGTCCTTCCTGGCCGGGCGGAAAAATATCCAGGTTGTTTCTCCGGCGGCCTGGTATGAGAAAGCGGCGCCGTCTTTCTGGAGATCTTTTTTAACGCCGAGGAAATTTAAACAAGCGGGGCTGGATGTTTATCACGGCCTCAGCAATGAACTGCCCGCCGGATTAAAATCCTCTTCAATCAAGAAAGTGGTCACCATTCACGATCTCATCTTTCTTCGATATCCTTCCCATTACAGCTTCATCGATAGGTCGATCTATGAATTTAAGTTTAAGCATGCTTGTGAAACTTCGGATGTGATCATCGCCGTGAGTCAGCAAACTAAAAATGATTTGGTCGAATTCTTCGGCACGTCGCCAGAGAAGGTCCGGGTGGTGTATCAAAGCGCCAATCCGGAATATCGCCTCCCTCTTGATTCGGACCGAAAGGAAGCGATAAGACACAAATATGGCCTTCCTCGCTCCTATATATTATCGGTTGGATCTATTATCGAACGAAAAAACCTTTTGAGAGTTGTTCAAGCCCTAAAGGTCCTCAAGAATTCACTCGATCCCTTTCTGGTGGTTGTGGGAAAGGGGGGAACCTACGAACAACGCGTTCGTAAATTCGTCGTTGAAAAGGGTCTCAAGGACCGCGTCCTTTTTTTGGGGAGTGTTCCGCAATCCGACTTGGTGGCCCTTCAACAAATGGCGGAGGTATTTGTTTATCCGTCGATTTTCGAGGGGTTCGGAATACCTATTATTGAAGCGCTGCTGAGCGGCGTGCCGGTGATCACCAGCAAAGGATCTTGTTTCCCTGAAAGTGGAGGTCCAGGATCCATCTATGTAGACCCCTTCAACATCGAGGAATTGGCTGAGGCCATTAAAAGAGTCCTCGGTGACGCTTCCTTGCGAGACCGCATGATTGGAGAGGGAAAAGAATTTGTAAAGCGATTCGATCCTTCTGTCCTCAGCCGCCAAATGATGGAGACTTATCAGGGGTAATCCTTTCGACGGTCACCTTAATCTGGGAGAACGGTGACGTCGATTCGGTGAAAATAAGAGCTGTGGGCATGATGAAGAAATCGACCGAACTTAGAAGGTTTGGCTTTTTTATCGAACCAGTGAATGTAATGGTTGATCTTGGTTAGTTCTCCGCCATCCACCCAAATCCCGCCGCATTTTTCACAATAGTCCAACTGGATTTTCGCTTCTCCCATGAAATGCATTTTTACCATGGGTTGCTCTGTGCACCGGAGACACTTATGCGAGAAGGAATGTCGGGGAGGACATTTCTCCTTGTATCCTTCATGAAGTTTCTCTGTTGAGCAGAGTTCGACACTTCCCGGTGTTTGGAAAGCGATTTTGTCTAGCTCGCCTTTATCCAGCCATATTCCACCGCAATGGTCACATACGTCATAGATCAGACTGCTGAAAAAATGGCTTTCCTGAACATTCAATAGCGGATGACGACAACTGAGACAGATCATATTTCACCTCCATGTTTACCAGGGGACCTTTCTTAAGTTTAGTTTAAATAAGATTAAAACACTGAATGTCCCCATTATTCCTTAAAACCTATCTTCCATATTAGTAATATCTTAGGCCTATGGACCTGACCAAACCTCCTCAAAAATTAAATCCTGCGGAATTAAAGATTCTTCTCGTTGATGACGATGCGACCACGCTCAAATTGCTTAAAAAAGTGCTCACGTCCGCTGGATATCAATGTGAAAGCGTGGGGAGCGGCGAAGACGCGCTTATAAAAATAAAAGAATTTAATCCTGACCTGGTTTTAACCGACTACAGAATGTCCGGAATCACGGGCCTTGAACTGCTAAAAAAAATCCATGAAGACGGCCTCCCGATCGGAGTCATTTTGATGACAGGGTCTTTGGGCCTTGAACCGGCCATCGAAGCCATTCGATTGGGCGCCTACGAATACCTTATAAAACCAATTTCCAATAAGTCTTTGCTTCTTAGCGTGGAACGTGTTTTAAGCAAAAGCAAATTGTTGGTCGAAAATGAAAGGTTTCACTCTTATTTAGAAAAGACTTTTCGACGTTATGTTGATCCGGGTGTCTTAAGCGTTCTTATCGCCGAGCATAAAATGACGGCCTTTGAGAGCAAGAGGTTAACGGCCAGCGTCTTCTTTTCCGACATCAGAAATTTCAGCGAGCTTTCTGCAAACATGGACGTTAAGGGCCTTATTGAATTGTTGAACGAATATTATTTTCAACCCGCGTCAGAGATAATTTTGGCCAACAGCGGCACCATCGATAAATTTATTGGTGACGCTGTGATGGCCGTGTTTGGGGCTCCCATCCCGTTTGAGGGCACCGCCGAGAAAGCAGTCTCTGCCGCTCTTGCTTTGGTGGAGACCCTGGAGAAAACCTATTCCAAAGGGCTTCATCCCTTTAAAATTGGTGTGGGAATCGCGACAGGTGACGTTGTTAGCGGCAATATTGGAAGTCCCCAACGGATGGACTTCACCGTGATGGGAAACACGGTTACCATCGCCGCTCGTTTGGAAAAACTGGCCGGTCCCGGAATGATTTTAATCGACACCTCCACACGCCAGTTTGTTGGCCCAGAATACTTGGTTTCAAATCCTCTGAATGTTCTGCTGAAAGGTCAAAAAAATTCCATCGATCTTTTTGAAGTGCGGGCCGCGTCAAAACCTGTGGAATTAAAAAGCATAGAAGAGATAAGGAAATGAATATAAAAGGAGAATTATGAAAAAATTACTGCGCTTCTTAAAAATATCGGTTCTCGTTTACGGTTTGCTGAGTCCGGTGGGCCTCTCGGCCGGCAATCCCGTTCTCAAATCGGAGAGCAAACTTTGGTTGTTGGGTGATTCTTCCATGCATGCCTATTCAAGTACGGCAACTCGGTTTGATCCCACCTTTGAATTTGAACCGGGCCCCGCAGGTCAATCTCTGTATGAAACAATTAAGAGGGGAGGAATGAAAAAACTGGATGTCGATATTCCGGTTAAAGATATGAAGTCAGGTAAAAATAAGTTGGATCGAAATATGCAGAAATCACTAAAAGCAGCCGAACATCCTTTGATCCAGTTTCACCTTGTGAATTATCAGGTCGCGCCATCAACCGCGGCCGTTCCCGGATTACTTATAAAAGCGTCTGGCCAATTGAAAGTAGCGGGAGTTGAAAAGACTGTCGATATTGAAGCAACCGCTACCAAAGACCAGGATGGAGTGCGAATTCAGGGAGCGAAAGAACTTTTGATGAGCGAGTTTGGAGTGAAACCTCCTTCGATTTTAATGATCAAAACCAGGGACCGGGTGATTGTCCACTTCGATTTAATAGTGGGACATTAAAGCTGCGGAGCTTCGAGCGCGAGAATATCTTTGAGGTGAAATGACTTTCGAGTCGCTCCCGATACCCACAATCGGCGGATGACAAATTCTTCAAATTGGCCCCGAAACCGTGCGCCCCCTTTGGTCACGACGGTGATTTTCATGCCGCGGGTCAGATGGTTGAGCGCGTTCTCTAATTGGTCGCCGCTGTAAACTCCCGGACCAGACGGGAGGGGAGGTGTTTCAATTAAAGGCCCATTTTTGCCTGGTTGTTGTTCCAGTTGTATGACTTGTTCCGCAAAATCCATGATGTTGGGATAAGACTTGGCCATCGCTTTTGTTTTCTCAATCGTTTTAGAGTGATCATCGGAGTTAATGGCCAATAATTCCAACAGCGTTCGCAAATAAGGCCCTTCTCCCGATTTCAGTTCATAAAGAATACCTTCATATCCCATGACTATAAATTCTTTGGCCCTTTGAGGGTTGCCGGCATGAAGGGAGGAGCAGGCCAGAGGAAGGGCCAGAAGCGTCCCAAAAAAATATTTTCGAATGTTGTTGATTTTCATGGGTGATTAAGCGATATCCTATCATTAAAATCCGCTCGCTTTATGACACCCATCATAGTCAATGAAGACTCATTACGATAAATACATAGTAGACAAGTAGCTTGCAGGATCGGAACAAATGGAAAGGAGAAATCTATGAATGAAAGAAAAAAAATATTATTAGCGGCGGTGTTGGCCCTGGGGATTTCAGCTCAAGGGATGGGCATGGGGCATGAAGTCGTCAATACCGACAACTTCAATCTCAACATTGGAGGGCGGATTCAGGAAGTCGCCTATGGACAAGTGGTGGACGACCCGGTTCAGAGCAAGGACGATTTGCGCGCCTACTTGTTTCTTAAACAGGCCCGGCTGAATCTTAACGGTCGCGTCGACAATGTAAAGTTCGCCACCGAGTGGGTGGGCGCCGCCGAAGATGTTAATGGATCCAACAATGGATTGACGCTTCTCGATTTTTGGTTCGATGTGCCCTTCTTCAAAACCGAATCCACCTGGTTTAAAGTTGGTCAATTCAAGGTCCCTTACGGACGGGAAGCCATCAACGATGAGGCCCAATTTCAAATGGTGTCTCAATCAGTGAACTTTCTCGGCTTCAACTTGGGGCGCGATGTGGGCGCCGCGCTCCACACCTATAAGGACAAATGGGCCGGCACGTTGGGCATCTATACCGGCGGCGCGCGGGACGTTCCGCTGCGTTTCTTGCCGGAGCATTTGGGTGTTCCGATGACGGTCGCTCGCATCGGCTACAACGATGGATTGGATAAAGACATCTTCACCGTCGCACAGAATGATATGCGGCCGACGCGCGTCGTCAAAGCGACGTACGTCAACGGGATGTATATGAAAGACACGCGGATCGGGCATTCCACGGTTCTCAACTCACGTACCTCGGAGAAATCGCTGCTCATGAATCCGAACTGGAACCCGTATTTGACGCGTGGTCGTCCGGCAATCAATACGCAACCCAACTTGATGGACCGGGGCACATTCTGGCAAGCTGGATGGGACGCGGCGATTCGAGGACCGATGGGTGACAAAAACGCCTGGAACGCCGAAGCGGAATTCAACTATGGCGATTACGAGAATAGATACGGCAGCCTCCATATTTCTGGGGCGCGCGTCCAAGGCGGGATGTTGTTTAACAAGTTTGAGGCGGCGCTGCGCTACGCGGTCCTGTTCCCGGACAACAACTTTCTCCAAGGCACGACTCAAATCACCGGTGACCGGCCGATCCAAGAAGTGACGCCGGCCTTCAGCTACTATATTAAAGGGCACGATCACAAAATCGTTCTCGACTTTCCCATCATGATTGACGTGCCGGTCTTCATCGAGAACTCAGCGGGAGCTTATGTTGGAATTGAACAGCCCGATCAGACGACTGTCATTGTTCCAGCAACAGGTCGGGTGGAACGACAGACAGTCCCCGAAGCGCGGGTGATGTACCAGTTGGCGTTTTAAGCAACAGGCGGATCTCCCGTAATTTTGAAGAAATTTTTACTTCTATCAGTTCTGTCGGGAATTCTTTATGGGCCTGTTCGGACCGGAGCCGAAGAGGGCGCGCCTGAGGTTGTCGTGTCGATGGCCGAAGGCCCTCGTGGGGCCCATCTTCTTAGCGGAGAATTTAAAATTAACGCTTCCAGTGCCACCGCTTGGGAAGTTTTAACTGACTATGACCATATGGCTTCTTTTGTTTCCAGTGTAAAAGAAAGCCGTAAAATTTCCGTTGAAAATGACCTTAAGCAAGTTGAACAAGTCATGATCGGCCAAGCGGGTTTTTTCCGGAAACGTATTCATCTTCTTTTGAACCTAACGGAAGAGCCTTTTCGGTTGATTTCATTCAAAGATACGTCTAAGCGATCCTTTAAATCTTACGAGGGATCATGGGAAATCCAAAATCATGACCCTGAAATTAAGATTCTCTACCGACTGGAAGCAATCCCCGCCTTTTTCTCTCCTAGTTTTGCTGACGGCGCATTCAAAAGAAGCGTAAAACGCCTTTTGGAAGAGGTTCGCGCCGAAATCATTAAAAGAGAAAGCCGCTAATGCCGCATGATCGACCCAACCGCTCGGGGTTGAAGTCCAAAGGGGTCACGCTGGTTGAAGTGGTCATCGCCATGGCCATCATTCTCATCGTCAGCGCCGCCTGCATCCAAGTTCTCCAATTTAACACCCGCGCTTCTCTCGCCACACTCAAACGCATTCAAGCCAACCAGTATCTGGATCAGATCCATAATCATTTGCAGCGGTCCTCTATTGAGAAATTAGAAGAACACTATCAGCAGTTCCCGCAAATTATTTCCGATAAAGAATATTCCGCTGAAGCGAAAATCGAAAAACCCGGGATGGATGGTTCACGTAAAGCGTCCCTGACGGTCCGTTGGACTTTAAGCTCATCGGAAAACTCTGTTTCCGCCGACGTGACACTGACTCCCCAATGAAGTTTCTTCTGGATCGAAAAGGTTTCTCATTCGTGGAAATGGTGATGGCCACGGCGATTTCTGTTATCGCCATGGTGATTTTGTGGCAGGGGGTTCGCTTTTTGCAAAGTATGCTTTCCCAACAGATGCGACTCAACCGCGTAAGCCAAGCGCTCATTCTCACCCAAGAAATCACAAAAAACGTTCGTGAAGCGCATCGCGTTTTATCGGTGGGACCGGATCATCTTGATTTGGAAGTTTATAACCACGGCGCTTATGGATTTTTGGACCCGCAGCTTTATGAGAAGTTGAAGCGCATTCGATATCAATTTAATTTGTCAGGAGAAACAAAGTCGATTGTTCGTGAAGTTTACCTTTCGACCGAAGCGACCAAGCCTGATCAATCCGTAACATTTCTAAAAGACGCGGAGCTTGTCCCACCCACCTCCTCCCAACCGTTTTTCTTCGCCAGTTATTTGGTGGGGGGTTCTACCGTCGGTGTTCGAGTGGAAGTGGCGATGCATCCCCCTTACTCCAAAGAAACATGGATTCCCATCAAGGACGAGGTTTATGTTCAGGCGGACTAAAAATGAAAGGGGAGCGCTTTTGGCGGGGGCTTTTGTGGTGTCGATGGCATTGGGCGTTTCCATGCTGGGGCTTTTATCTTTTTCCAAGACAGCGAATCATCAGGCGGAATCCCTTCTTTCCAAGTCCCAACTTTCTCGGATGGCGCAAGAAAAATTTACCCAAGACCTTCTTACCTTAAACAAAAATATCGACTTGACTCATTTCAGTACAAGCCCCGCCCATTTCTCGTGGGGAGAAGCCGAATCATTCATTCAACCGGTGCCGCCTGCTCTTGGGAAATTCGGGGCTTCCCTTTATTTGGTGGTGATCGCCACCATCACCAAAAATAATATGCCGGAACCCAAGCACATTCGCCTTGAAACAATTATTGAATTTCCCTCACCCATCTCCACACCTCCACCACCCTCCGCTGGGAAAAAGGTTTCCGTTGTCTCTATCGTTGAAGATCAGCTCCGCAATTTCATGTCACCAGACGACCCGGCGTTTGAGGAAGTAAAACAACAAATTTTGGCCCAACTTCGAGAACAAATTGGAGTGGATTTAGATTCCCTCACTATCACGACAGATTCCGCACAGTACCGCGATCCCACAGTCGCCCAAATCGCCCCGCCCACCGAAGCCGAGAAAGAAGGAGCGTTTTATATGAGCCCTATTTCCCTCGGTGCCTCAAAGGAAGGGGCGCGGGTTCGGGTGTGGAAAGAGTCGTATTATTAATCTGTTTAGAGTTTCGAGTTTGTGACCTAGAATTTAAAGTTTAAAAACAAACTCGAAGTCACAGGTCACAAACTCTAAACTCGAAAAAAATCTGAAACATCAAACTCGAAACTCCATTTGCCCTTTGAAGTCGGCTTTGAATTTATCCAGTTTTAATTCGATGGCGAATGACTCCAACCTAATTGCGCAGACAGTGTCTGCGCAATGCTAATTTCCGGAAAGAATTGAAAAAATCTGCTCATTTGCTCTAAATTCCGTTGACTAAACCCAGGCCCGTACTCTAGTGTCAATTTCGCCGACAGTGTCGACAAAATCTTTTGGCCATATTCAGCTCTTTTTTCTCTGAGAACAACTTCTCGGATTCTCTTTCCAATGTTCCAGTAGAGAAGAACAAGACCAGAGTTGACAGTCTGTGCTGTTCGCTCTCGAGTTGATTCGATTAGAGTCTGAATGTCTCCCAATAAGCGTTTTGTAATTTTATTCATGTATTCATCCTTTTTGTTCAGAAGGGGATGAACGTATTTTTGTAATAGAAGAGTTAAGGGGGAACTTCTTCGTCGAGGGGAGTTCTTTATACAAAAGAAAGGTCGGAAGCTCTAGTTCCAAATAATCTAAACTCCTGTCTCATCTTAAAACCAGGAGACGATTTTGAAAAAGAAATCAGTTAAGACGAAAAAGCAGGCACGTCATGCCCGCGCAGGCGGGCATCCAGACTTGAAACCCTCCTCTAAAAAGCAAGTTAAAAAACTGGATTCCCGCCTTCGCGGGAATGACGCAACATCCACTGAGCTTGTAGAGAAAGTCGAAAAGGGAAACACCGAAGCCGACAAAATGGCGGCGAAGCAGCGGGATATTTCCGTTAGTGAATTCTTTTTAAAGAACCGGCATCTCCTCGGTTTCGATAACGCCAAGAAAGCCCTCCTTACCACGGTTCGCGAAGCGGTGGATAATAGTTTGGACGCTTGTGAAGAAGCGAAGATTTCGCCGGAGATTTTGATTGAGATCAAACAGCTGGAAGAAGATCGCTTCACTGTTATTGTGGCCGACAATGGGCCGGGCGTTGTGAAAGAACAGATCCCTCGGATTTTTGGGAAACTTCTTTACGGTTCGAAGTTTCATTCAATGAAGCAAAGCCGCGGTCAACAAGGGATTGGCATATCTGCGGCTGGCATGTACGGCCAGCTCACGACGGGAGCGCCGACCCGCATCACCTCCCGTATCTCGGCTAAAAAACC